>CAXTQM010000184.1:0-2331 GCA_964246205.1 uncultured Beijerinckiaceae bacterium
TAGCCGCCGTAGGCATTGCCGTTGGCCGCCTCGATCACCTCGACATGCGCCTCGGGCAGCTCGTCGAGGAACCGCGAGGGAATCGTGGTCTGCCACAGGCCGTGGATGCGGCGGTTGGTGGCGAAGTAGATCTTGGCCCGGCGCTTGGCCCGCGTGACGCCGACGTAGGCGAGACGGCGCTCCTCCTCCAGCCCGGCGCGGCCGGACTCGTCGAGCGAGCGCTGGTGCGGGAACAGCCCCTCCTCCCAGCCCGGAAGGAACACGGTCTCGAACTCCAGCCCCTTGGCGGCGTGCAGCGTCATCACGCTGACCTTCTCGCCGCCTCCGGCCTCCGAAGCCTCCATGACGAGGCTGATGTGCTCGAGGAAGGAGGCGAGATCGGGGAACTCCTCCATCGAGCGCACCAGCTCCTTGAGGTTCTCAAGCCGCCCGGCCGCCTCCGCCGTGCGATCCTTCTGCCACATCTCGGTGTAGCCGCTCTCCTCCAGGATCTGCTCGGCCAACTGCGCATGCGGCTTGGAGTCGATCAGCGACGCCCAGCGGGAGAAATCCTCGGTGAGCGCGCGCAGCACCTGGCGCTGCTTGGGCTTCAACTCCTCCGTCTCGGTCAGCATGCGGGCCGAGGCCATGAGCGGGATGCGCTGGCTGCGGGCATGATCGTGCAGCAGCTGGATCGTGGCGTCGCCGAGCCCGCGCTTGGGCGTGTTGACGATGCGCTCGAAGGCGAGGTCGTCGGCCGGCTGGGCGACGCAGCGCAGGTAGGCGAGCGCGTCGCGGATCTCCATGCGCTCGTAGAAGCGCGGGCCGCCGATCACGCGATACGGTAGGCCGAGCGTGATGAAGCGCTCCTCGAACTCGCGCATCTGGAACGACGCCCGGCAGAGGATGGCGATCTCCTCCAGCGAGTGGCCGCCGTGCTGCAGCTGCTCGATCTCCTCGCCGACCTGACGCGCCTCCTCCTCGGAGTCCCAGATGCCGGTGACGGTCGGCTTGGCGCCGTCCTCGCCGTCGGTGAACAGGGTCTTGCCGAGCCGCCCCTCGTTCTTGGCGATGAGCCCGGCGGCAGTGGCGAGGATGTGCCCGGTGGAGCGGTAGTTGCGCTCGAGCCGGATCACGGTGGCGCCGGGGAAGTCCTTGTCGAAGCGCAGGATGTTGTCGACCTCGGCGCCGCGCCAACCATAGATCGACTGGTCGTCGTCGCCGACGCAACACACGTTGTGGCGGCCGCCCTTGCCGTGGGGCTGGGCCAGCAGCCGCAGCCACATGTATTGGACCGTGTTGGTGTCCTGGTACTCGTCGACCAGCATGAAACGGAAGCGCTGCTGGTACTGCTCGAGGATGTCCGGGTTCTCGCGGAACAGCCTGACGCATTCGAGCAGCAGGTCGCCGAAGTCGGTGGCGTTGAGGATCTTGAGCCGGTCCTGGTACTGCTCGTAGCATTCGCGGCCCTTGCCGTTGGCGAAGGCCATCGCCTCGCCGGGCGGCACGTCCTTGGGGGCCATCCCCCGGTTCTTCCAGGAGTCGATCTGGTGAGCGAGCGCGCGGGCGGGCCAGCGCTTGTCGTCGATGTTCTGCGCCTGGATCACCTGCTTCAGCAGGCGGATCTGGTCGTCGGTGTCGAGAATGGTGAAGCCCGACTTGAGGCCGACCAGTTCGGCGTGGCGGCGCAGGATCTTGGTCGACACCGCGTGGAACGTGCCGAGCCACGGCATGCCCTCCGCGACCGGGCCGGCGAGCAGCGCCACGCGCTCCTTCATCTCGCGAGCCGCCTTGTTGGTGAAGGTGACGGCGAGGATCTCCCAGGCCTTGGCCCGGCCGGTGGCGATGATGTGGGCGATGCGCGTGGTCAGCACGCGCGTCTTGCCGGTTCCGGCGCCGGCCAGCACCAGGACGGGCCCATCGAGAGCCTCGACGGCCTGCCGCTGCTCCGGGTTCAGCCCGTCGAGGTAGCGAACCGCGCCATGCTTGGCGCGGGCGCGGTCGGCGATGCCGCCGGGGCGCGGGCCGGTTTCGTCCGTCTCGTCGAGCGACCGGGCGGCGGGGCTAGGCGATGCCATCGCGCACCTCGAAAGGCTGGAACAAAGAACGAATCATCGCCCGAATGTGGGGCCGTGGCGCCCCGATGTCATCCCGGGTCTCGCAGTCGCGCGTGAGCCCCGGCTTTCGCTGGCATTGGCATCCTTCGAATCCTGGCCATAGCTTGATCCGCGTTCCGTTACGGCAAAGTCGACCACCTCATGATCTGGGCCATCGATTCCTCTGGGACGATCACCTATGTCGGCCCGGAGTGGGACGACTTCGTCATGGCGAACGGCCGACTGCCGCTGCGCG
>CAXTQM010000184.1:2431-5775 GCA_964246205.1 uncultured Beijerinckiaceae bacterium
GTCGGCCCGGAGTGGGACGACTTCGTCATGGCGAACGGCCGACTGCCGCTGCGCGAGCGCATCTCGTCCTTCATCCATCCCGAGGATCGCGAGCAGGTCGTCGCCACGGTCGACGAAGCGCAGGCCCGCCGGCTGCCCTTCACTTGCGTGTTCCGAATCCTGCACAAGGACGGCACCTATCGCCGCATGCTGGCGCGCGGCGTGCCTACCCTCGAGCCTGCCACCGGCGAGCTGATCGGCTTGATCGGCTCGACCTACGAGATGGCGGACGGCGACATGACGGTGACCAGCGTCGGCTGGACCGAGCTTCGCGTCGCCGATCGCGGTGGCCTGCGCTCGACGGTGGACCGTATCGTCGACCATCTGCTCGTCGCCAGAGCCATGGCCGAGCAGGCGGGCGAATCGCGGCTTATCGCGATCGTCGACCAAGCGCTGAAACGGGTCTTCGAGCCCTACGGCTTCGACCCGTCTCTGCGTCAATGACGGCTTCGGGTAGTAGCGGCCAAGCCGCGCGCGAGGATCGGACGGACGAGAAGGGACAGCCGATAGCCGAGTTCCAGCACCGCCATGACGGCCGGGAGCGTTGCGATCCTCGCCGCCATTCGCCAGCGCGGCAGCGTTGCCCAAACCGCGGCGAAGGCCGCCGCACCGGACCGCAGCGATCCGTCCGGCAGGCGGACATGGAAGCGGCTCATGGCGCGGCGCGCGGTCAGCCCGGGCTCGATGTCGCCAATCGCCTCCGAGACATCGACGAAAGCGATGTTCTCGGCCCCGGCCTGCCGGCGATAATGGCCGATCTCCGCGCGGCAGAGCGGGCAGGAGCCGTCGTGGTAGATCGTGATCTTGTCCGTCATGTCAGGTGCGACTGCGTTCCACGACCGAGGTCAGAGGCGACCCACGCGCTCGCCCTAAAGACCCGCAGCCTTGCGCAGGACCTTGTTGACTCGCTCCTGCCAGCCCGCTCCGCCGCCCTGGAAGTGCGCCAGCACGTCCTGGTCGATGCGCAGCGACACGAGCTCGCGCGCCCCCGGGACGGCAAGCGGCTTCGGGGCAGGCTCCGCCCGCGGCGCCGCCGGCTTGCTGAAGACCGCTTCCGCCGCAGCCCTGGCGCTCGGACGTTTCGGCGCTCTCTCGTTGTTCATGACTTGCTGCTCACGTTCAGTCGTCAGTTTCGTCGGCGTCGGGGGCGCTTGCTTCCGGCCGAGCCACCTTGAAGTCGCGACGCTCGACGGCGTCGCGTGCGCCGAAGCTCAGTCCGAGCTCGTAGTTGCGATGGTCGGGCGAGCCGACTGGGAACGGGTTCGGCGCCGCTCCGCCGTCTTGGCCGGCCTTGCGGCCGCGATCGAAGGCGGTGAGCTGCGCGACGCCGGCCATCAGCTGCGGCCGGTCATGCCGAACTCGGGCCTCAGCTCGGCCTCGATCGCGCGCAATGCGACTTTGCAGGCGTAGCGGTCGCCGTTACCGGGATCGAAATGGTAGATGGTCCAATCGTCGAGCGTCTCGCCGCCGCCCACGAAGTCGAGCATCACGCTACGCGCGTCCTTGCAAGACGGCTTGGCGCGAAGCCGCTCCATGATCTTCTCGTTGAGAAGCTTCTCGGTGATCGTCGTGCGCACGCGAAGCTCCTACCAAGGCGAATGATGGCCCTGCGCGAGCGGCATCGTCTTCGACGTGGCCGAGCGTGCGATTTCATCGTAGAGGATTGCGACGGCGCGCGCCAACCCGTGCTGCGCCTGCGGCAAGTGGCGCGCGAACGCGCCGGAAGGAAGACGCGCGTGTCCCACATGTTCTCTCTCGGGCAGGCCGTGCGCCTCACCTCGGTCGACCTAACCAACCGGGTCAGCCCCAGCGGCACCTACGAGATCACACGCCTCATGCCGGAGGACCAGGCCGGCGTGCTCTCCTATCGGCTGAAGTCGGAGACCGGCGAGCGCGTGGCGCGCGAAAGCGAGCTCGTCGCGGCCGACGCCGCGGCCGAGTAGGTAAGGCGGTGGCTGATGGCTCGGACGCCGCGCAAGACATTTGCAGGTCGGCGCGACCGCTGATCAGGCACAGCGCTCCGTAGCAACCTGCTCTCGCGAGACCGTTCCTGGCACACTCGCGCGAAGAATAAGGCGGTATGTCAGGCGGTCGGCTCAAGCTGCAGGCGCTTTGGCTCATCCCAGACGATCCGCATTCATCCAGCTGGTCTCAAGCAGCCCCACCCGCCGCCGTCTTCAACCACGCCGCCCCGCAAGCCTTGGCCAGCTCGCGCACCCGCAAGATGTAGCTCTGCCGCTCGGTCACCGAGATCACGCCGCGGGCGTCCAGCAGGTTGAAGCAGTGCGAGGCCTTGATGCACTGGTCGTAGGCCGGCAACACGATAAGGGCCTTGTCGCCCTTGTCGCCGGCGGCGAGCAGGTTGCGGCACTCCAGCTCGGCGTCGGCGAAGTGGCGGAACAGCATGGTGGCATCCGAGGCCTCGAAATTGTGCCGGCTGTACTCCTGCTCGGCCTGGAGGAAGACGTCGGCATAGGTGACCTTGCCCTCGCCCTCGACGCCGTTGAAGTTCAGCTCGTAGATCGAGTCGACGCCCTGGACGTAGGTGGCGAGGCGCTCTAGCCCGTAGGTCAGCTCGCCCGAAACCGGCGCGCACTCGATGCCGGCGACCTGCTGGAAATAGGTGAACTGCGACACCTCCATGCCGTCGCACCAGCATTCCCAGCCGAGCCCCCAGGCGCCCAGCGTCGGGCTTTCCCAGTCGTCCTCGACGAAGCGTACGTCGTGCAGCCCCATGTCGATGCCGATCGCCTGGAGCGACTTGAGGTAGAGGTCCTGCAGGTCGTCGGGCGAGGGCTTCAGGATGACTTGGAACTGGTAGTAGTGCTGGAGGCGGTTGGGGTTCTCGCCGTAGCGCCCGTCCTTGGGGCGTCGCGAGGCCTGGACGTAGGCGGCGCGCCAGGGCTTGGGCCCCAGCGCGCGCAGCGTCGTCGCGGGATGGAAGGTCCCGGCGCCGACCTCCATGTCGTAGGGCTGCAGGATCACGCAGCCCTGCTCCGCCCAAAACCGCTGCAGGGTGAGAATGAGGCCCTGAAAGGAGCGCTTTGGGTCGAAGGGGTCGGGCGTTGGGAGCGCGGGCATGGACGCGCGGTACGGCAGGGCGGCGACGAGGTCAAACTTGTCCTTGCGAGCGGAGCGAAGCGACCCAGGGATCGCCGGGACACCCCCGCCGAACGATCTCCCGTCGCCCGTGGATCGCCTCGCCTTCGGCTTGCAATGACGGCCTGGAAGGGTCTGGACACCACCACCCCCCGTCTCTACAAGCCGCCGCACTGACCTCAGGACGTGATTGCCTCGGCACTCGC
>CAXTQM010000185.1:0-5772 GCA_964246205.1 uncultured Beijerinckiaceae bacterium
GCGTTCCTCGGCCTTGTTCCGCTCGGGCTGGCCGGTGGCTTCGCCGGCGGGCGCGCGTTGCGGCCCGCGGGCGACATGCCGCTGCCGCCGGCGCTCGATGCCGACATGGCTTATCTGCACATCCCGTTCGGCAGGCTGGTGATGTATCGCGCCGGGCGGAGCGAGGGTACGCCGCTGCTGCTGATCCACAGCATCAACGCCGCCGGCAATTCCTACGAGGTCAAACCGCTCTTCGACCACTATGCTCCTCACCGGCCGGTCTATTCGCTCGACCTGCCGGGCTACGGCTTCTCCGACCGGCAGGATCGCATCTACACGCCGCGGCTGATGACGGATGCGATCCTCGCCGCCGTCGACGAGATCCGCCGCCGCCACGGCCATTTCCCGATCGACGTGCTGGCGCTGTCGCTCACCTGCGAGTTCCTGGGCCGCGCCGCCAGCGAGCACCCGCTCAGCTTCCGCTCGCTCGGCTTCGTCAGCCCGACCGGCTTCGAGACAACGCTGGAGCGCCAGGGCCAGGCGGGGGAGACCTACGGCAAGCCGGCGGTCCGCGACATCGTCTCCTTTCCGCTTTGGGGCCGCGGCCTGTTCGACCTCGTCGCCAGCAAGGCCAGCATGCGCTTCTTCCTGAAGAAGACCTGGGGCTCGCCCGACATCGACCAGGGCCTGCTCGAATATGATTACCTCACCGCGCATCAGCCCGATGCCGAGCACGTGGTGTTCTCGTTCCTGTCGGGCTTCCTGTTCAGCCGCGACATCCTGACGATCTACAAGTCGCTATCGGTGCCGGTGTGGATGTGCCACGGCGTGCGCGGCGACTTCGTCGATTACGGCCGCAAGAGCGAGATCGTGGGGCACGCCAACTGGACGATCCAGGTGTTCCGCACCGGCGCGCTGCCGCAATTCGAGGTGCTCGACCAGGTGACGGCGGCCTACGACGACTTCCTGGCGAGGGTAACCTGATGTTTTCGGACGACAGTCTCGACTGGGAGCGCGATGGCCAGCATTGGCCGAACCGCGACGCCAGCCGTTTCGTCGAGGCCTCCGGCATAAAGTGGCATGTGCAGGAACTGGGCTCGGGACCGCTGTTCCTCCTGCTTCATGGCACCGGGGCGGCGACCCATTCCTGGCGCGGGCTGATCCCGCTGCTGACGCCGCACTTCCGTGTGCTGGCGATCGACCTGCCGGGGCACGGTTTCACGCAGAAGCCGCCGCAGCGGCTCTACACGCTGCCCGGCATGGCGGCCGGCGTGTGCGAGCTGCTGCATGTGCTGGGCGAGCGGCCCGACATGGTTGCAGGCCATTCCGCCGGCGCGGCCATGATGCTGCGCATGGCGCTCGACTGCAAGATCGCGCCCAAGGGGTTGGTCAGCCTCAACGGCGCGCTGAAGCCCTATGGGGGCGATGCCGCGCGCTGGCTCTCGCCGGTAGCCAAGGTGCTTTTCCTCAATCCCGTGATGCCGCGCCTCTTCGCCTGGCAGGCGGGCGACCGCCGCTCGGTCGAGCGGCTGATCAAGAACACCGGCTCGGTCCCAGATCCCGAGGGCGTCGACCACTACCGCACCCTCGTCGCCAACTCCAACCACGTGTCGGCCGCGCTCGGCATGATGGCCAACTGGGACCTGCAGCCATTGTCGCGCGACATGGGCCAGCTCGACGTGCCGCTGCTGCTGATCGCCGGCCAGAACGACAAGGCGATCAAGGCCGAGGACGCCTTCGCCGTGCGCGACAGGGCCAAGGACGCCAGGGTCGAAATTTTGCGCGGGCTGGGGCACCTGGCGCACGAGGAGGCGCCGGATGAGGTCGCCGCGCTGATGCTGGCGTTCGCACGCGAGGTGGGGGTGCTCGCGGCTGGGGGTTGAGGATTGATCCTTCTTACCAGCAACACTATAGGGCCGCCGAGGTGCGAGCCAGCCGCGGATTGCCTTGGCCGGGCCGTGGCCGTACCAACGCGATGTCTTCCGGCCGGGTCCGCACGCCATGAACAAGGTCTATTCCGACGCCACCACCGCCCTTGCCGACGTGTTGAAGCACGGCATGACCGTTATGGCCGGCGGCTTCGGTCTCTGCGGCATTCCCAAGGTGCTGATCGACGCGGTCAAGGCGAGTGGAGTGAAGGACCTCACCATTATCTCCAACAACGCGGGGATCGACGGCGCCGGGCTCGGCCTGTTGCTGGAGACGCGGCAGGTTCGGAAGATGATTTCGTCCTACGTCGGCGAGAACAAGCTGTTCGAGAAGCTTTACCTCTCCGGTGAGCTGGAGTTGGAGTTCAATCCGCAGGGCACGCTGGCCGAGCGTATCCGTGCCGGCGGTGCCGGCATCCCGGCCTTCTTCACCAAAACCGGCGTCGGCACCACGGCCGCCGAGGGAAAGGAACTGCGCGAGTTCGAGGGCGAAACCTACGTGATGGAGGGCTGGCTGCGCGCCGACGTGGCGCTGGTCCACGCCTGGAAGAGCGACAAGGAGGGCAACCTCGTGTTCCGCAAGACCGCCCGCAACTTTAACCCGATGATGGCGGCCGCAGGCGACGTAACGGTCTGCGAGGTCGAGCACCTCGTTGAAATCGGCGAGATCGACGCCGACGCCGTGCACTCGCCCGGCATCTTCGTGCAGCGCATCGTGCACGCACCTGACGTCCACAAGCCGATCGAGAAGCGGACTGTGCGGCCGAAGGCGGCATAGCCGCGTAGCACGAGTGGCCGGTACGGTTTACAGTCCAACGCTTGTTTAGAGACGCGACCTGAGAGGCGGTGCAAGTCCTCAGCGGGTGTGCCGGCGAGCGCTTCACGCCCGCGTCGAAGTGCAACTCGCCGACACCGACCGGTTTCGGGGAGGACACCTCGTTCGCAAAAAGAAAATGTAATACGAGATTTTGGGTTCGGTCCCGAGCAAGGCTTTTTCAAAGTCTTCTGATGATCTGATCCGTATTGGCACACGGGTCCCCGTCGGCTCTCACCGAAAGTTTACCACGATTGGCGATAACTCGGCGTCACCGCGAAACACGGTGAACGCTTCCTTACGCGCGACTGGACGAGTCGATGACAGCCCGCAGATGCCTTACCGCTTTGTCCGCGACGCTCGTCGCCGCTTCGCTCGCGGGGTGCGGCCTGAGGCCGGAACCGCTGACGACCAGCCAGGTGGCGGCCTACGCGCTCGACAAGAAAGCCCGCTTCGTCGCCAACGAGGAGCCGATCACCCATGCGATCGGGCTGGACGAGGCCATCGCCCGCGGGCTGCGCTACAACCTCGACTATCGGGTCGAGGCCTATCAGACCGCGTTGCGGGTGCAGGATCTAGACGTCGCCGACTTCCACCTGCTGCCCAATCTCGTGGCAAACAGCAACTTTCTCGGCCGGAACAATAATCTCGCCGCCTATTCGCAGTCGGTCACCACCGGCCTGATCACGCTCGAACCGTCGGTGTCGACCCCAAAGAACGACCTGATCTCCGACTTGACGTTGTCCTACAACACGTTGGATTTCGGACTTTCCTACATCCGCGCCCGACAGGCGGCGGACGAGGTGCTGATTGCGGAGGAAACCAAGCGCAAGGTCACCAACCGCATCGTCCAGGACATCCGCACCGCCTACTGGCGTGCCTATTCCAGCCAGCGCCTGAGCGAGCGGCTGAACCGTCTCGAGCGACGGGTCGAGCGCGCCATCTCCGACAGTCATACGGTTGCCACCGGTCTCGACACCTCCCCCATTGCCGCGCTCACCTACGAGCGCGAGCTGATCGAGATCAAGCGGCAGGCGCAGGCGATCGAGAGCGAGATGGCGGTGGCTAAGGCCCAGCTCGCCGCGCTTATGAACGTGCCGCCGGACGTGCAGTTCACCCTGTCGGGCCGCGGCGGCGTGGCTCGCTCGCCGGTGTTCCGCCGCGACTTCAACACGCTCGTCGACGTCGCGCTGGTCAACCGGCCGGAGCTGCGCGAGAACCAGTACCGCTCGCGCATCAACGCCAAGGAGGCCTACGCCGCGCTGCTCGAGCTGCTTCCCAACGCCCAAGCCTATTTCGGCGGCAACAACGACACCTCGAAATATCTCTTCCACGGCAGCTGGCTGGCCTACGGCGCCCATGCCAGCTGGAACCTGCTCAACGTCTTTAAGTACCCTTCGCGCGTCGGCCAGGTGAACGCGCAGGAGGCCTTGCTCGACGCCAAGGCACTGGCCCTCACCATGGCGGTGGTGACGCAAGTCCAGGTCGCGCGCATCCGGCTTTTCGAGGCGGAGAACGAGCTCAAGATCGCCCGCGAATTCCTCGACGTGCAGGGCCGCCTGCTGCATCAGGTCCGCGCGCAGGCCGACACCGAGAAGGCCAGCGAGCAGACGCTGATCCGCGAAGAGATGAACACGCTGGTCGCCGAGGCGCGCAAGGACATCGCCTTCGCTCTCTACGAGAACGCCTACGGCCTGGTCTTCGAGGCGATCGGCCTCGATCCGTTCGATCGCGCGATCACCACCGGCACCACCGTCGAGCAGATCGCCCACGTCCTCGACGACAACTGGCTCGACGGCGAGAAGCGCATCCAGGCCGCCTCGCTCGGTCTCCGACAGAGCGAACCTGCCGCTGCTCCGGATCTGCGCCAAGCGGATCTGCGCCAGTGAGGCTCGTCCAGTCCGTCCCGGCCCTGGCGCTGCTCGCCTGCCTGGCGCATCCCGCTCTGGCCGGCGCGCTCGAGAGCGGCGAAGCCATCCACGCCGTGGTGCGCTCCGCCCAAGACGTGACCATCGGCTCCGATGCCGGCTCGCGCATCCTCGACATTCCGCTGCGCGAGGGCGCCGCCTTTCACAAGGGAGACCTGCTGGTGGTGTTCGACTGCGCCCGCACGCGGGCGGAGCTGAAGTCGGCCGAGGCAGAATGGCGCGGGCACGAGACCGCCTACAAGAACAATCTCGACCTTCAGAAGTACCACGCCGCCGGGCGCAACGACGTGCAGATCTCCCGCTTCCAGGTCGACAAAGCCGCCGCCATCGTCGAGGGCTGGCAGGCCAAGGTCGATCAGTGCGAGGTTCACGCTCCCTTTGACGGTCGCGTCGCCGACGTCTTCGCCCATGTCTTCGATCTGCCATCGCCGACTGCGCCGATCCTGCGAATCGTCGATCCCGCCGATCTCGAGGTCGAGATGCTGGTGCCTTCGCGCGCCGTAGCCCGCGTCGTGCCGGGCGTCGCCTTCACCCTCGCTGTCGAGGAGACCGGCGAGCACGTCGGCGGCCATGTCGTCCGCGTCGGCGCGGCGGTCGATCCGGTGAGCCAGACCCTCAAGGTCGTCGGCGCACTCGATCTGCGCAGCAGGGACGGCGCGGCGCGCCTGCCGGTGCTGCCGGGTATGAGCGGCAAGGCCGATTTCGGCGCGGGCTTCTGATGGCGCAGCCCCAAACGAAGCCGACACCGGTCGGCACCGCCATACCGGGTACCGACCGACCAAGCGCCGAGATCATCGATCCCGCCATCGCCGCGCTGCAGGTGCTGCTGCGCATCGAGCGCGACGCGCGGCGGGCGACCTGCGTCGCCGACCTGCACTACCTGATGGCCAACGAGGTCAGGCCGATCCTCGGCGCGCGCCAGGTGTTCGTGATGACGAGCGCCGGCGACGCCCGCATGGTCAGCGCCGTCTCCAGCGTGACCAGCGTCGATCGCGAGGCGCCCTTCGTGCAATGGATCGAGGCCGTCCTTGCGCGGCGCGTGCCGCAGGCGGCGCGGGCGGCGATGCCGCTCGATCTCGCAGACGAGGCCGCCAGCCACGGCGACCCCGCCGAGCATTATCCC
>CAXTQM010000186.1:0-5768 GCA_964246205.1 uncultured Beijerinckiaceae bacterium
CATCTGCGGCTCGCTGCTGCGGATGCGGTCGCCGATGCGCACGGGATGGCGGAAGTCGAAGACGGTGCCCTCGACCGGCGCCAGTTCACCGGTCGGGATCTGCGTCGGCCCGGTCGGCAGGTAACGGTCAGCGAAGATCTCGACCTCGTGGTCGTGGCAGTCGAGCGCGTGCTTACCGGCCAGGTTGAAGTAGGGATGCGCGCTGAGGTTCACCGGGCACGGCTTGTCGACGGTGGCCTCCAGGAACAGCCGCACCGCCGCATCCTCTACGGTGTAGGTGGCGTGGGCCTGGAGCGCGCCGGGAAACCCCTGGTCGCCGTCGGGGCTCGCCAACGACCATTTCACCGAAGTGGTCGAGCGCTCGGACAGCGTCCAGAACTTCTTGGAAAAGGCCTGCTTGCCGCCGTGCAGCGTGTTCGGCGGATCGTTGATCGATAGTTGATAGGCGTGGCCGTCGAGCGTGAAACGCCCGCCGGCGATGCGGTTGGCGAAGCGGCCGAGCACCGCGCCGAACGAGCCGGCCTTGAGAATCTGGTCGGCGCGATCGAAGCCGAGCAGCACGTGATCCATGACTCCGTGGCGATCCGGCACCTCGATCTCGAGCATGCGCGCGCCGAAGTTCGTCATCGCCATCTTCAAGGTGTCGTTGCCGATCCGCACCACGCCGACATCCTCACCATCCGGGGCGTGGCCGAGGATCGTGTCGAACGTCGTCATTATCGATGAGCCTCAGGTCGGGATGATGCTGCGCCGACGCCGACGTTCGACCAGGAGAAGAGTTCCGACGCCGGCCGCGATCAGCACGATGGTCCCGGCGGCGGCGATGGCCATGACGCGTTCGATTCGCAGCGTGTAGATCCCGGCGGCGGGATTGAAGCCGTAACACAGCAGCAGCAGGTGGCTGGTCAGCGAACCCGGCGCGGCGCCCGACTCGGTGAGCGCCAGCTTGAGGTCGAGCGGGTCCATCGCGAACGGGCTGAGAATACGCTGCACCCGGCCTTGCGCGTCGACCAGCATCAACCCAGCGGGATGGGCAAACTGCCGGTGCTCGGCGTCGAACGGCGCTATCAGCCCGACGCTGGCCTCCATCGCCTCGAGCGCCGGCGAATCGTTGGTGAGGAACAGCGCGGAATCGTGCAGCGTGCTGCCACCGGTGTGGGCGTCGCGGAAGGTCGTGGCATCGGCTTGGGTCTGAACGCCGCTGAGCGCCACCGAGATCACGTTGAAGTCCTTGCCCATAGCGAGCGGCACCTTGGGCAGCGTGCCGGCGAGCTGGTCGAGAATGACGCCGCAAAGCGATTCGCAGCGATAGTCGGTGAAGGTCACCAGCGCCGGCTTGCCGGCTAGCGCCTCACCCAGGGTCAGGTCACCCTGCGGCCCGTGCAGAACGGCCGCCTTCGGCAGCTCGGCGCCAGCATGCAGGTGGAAGCCGACATCCTTGAGTTGGGCACGATCGAGCGTCGCCGCCGCCGGCGTACCACCGGCCAGCAGCGCGGCGGCAATTAGCGAGGCGGCGAATGCGTGGCGCAAGACAGCTCCGAGACGCTGCGCTTCTACGCCCCCGCCGCCGGCTCCGCAACGGCCGGAAACCACGCTTTCGCGCGATAGGTACGGCCACCCCGAGCCGGTCGCGCGACCCATTGACACCCGGAGCCAAAGTTCCGAAGGCTCCGCCGCACCGCGGACCACCCGCGAGCCGCTCCGGGACGCATGCGCAACTACCTCGAATTCGAAAAGCCGGTGGCCGATCTCGATGCCAAGGTCGACGAGCTCAGGGCGCTCGACACCGACGGTGAGGCCACCGCCATCGGCGAGGAGACGCTGCGGCTCGAGGCCAAGGCGGCCAAGACGCTCGTCGAGATCTACGCCGCGCTGACTCCCTGGCAGAAAACCCAGGTGGCGCGCCACCCGCAGCGTCCGCATTTCTCCGACTACGTCCGCCACCTCGTGGCTGATTTCACCCCGCTGTCCGGCGACCGTGCCTTTGGCGAGGATGGGGCCATCGTCGGTGGCTTCGGCCGCTTCCGCGGCCGTTCGGTCTGCGTCATTGGCCAGGAGAAGGGGTCCGACACCGAGAGCCGGCTCAAGCACAATTTCGGCATGGCGCGGCCCGAGGGCTACCGCAAGGCGGTGCGCCTGATGGAACTCGCCGACCGCTTCGATGTCCCCGTGCTGACGCTCGTCGACACCGCCGGCGCCTTTCCCGGCATCGAGGCCGAGGAGCGCGGTCAGGCCGAGGCCATCGCCCGCTCGATCGATGTCTGCCTTGGGCTGGGCGTGCCCAACGTCGCCACCATCGTCGGCGAGGGCGGCTCCGGCGGCGCCATCGCCATCGCCGCCTGCAACCGCGTGCTGATGCTCGAGCATTCCATCTATTCGGTGATATCACCGGAGGGCGCCTCGTCGATCCTGTGGCGCGAGTCGGCGCGGGCCGAAGACGCCGCCACCAACATGAAGATCACCGCGCAAGACCTGCTGCGCTTCGGCATTATCGACGCCATCGTGCTTGAGCCGGCCGGCGGCGCGCACCGCGACCATGACGCCGTCATGCAGGCCACGGGCGACTCTATAGAGACGGCGCTAGGCGAGCTCGCCGGCCTGGATCGCGAGCGCATCCGGGCGGCCCGCACCGAAAAATTCCTGGCGATGGGCCGCAAGATCTAGGATCGTCGAAAAAAGGTCATCTAAGACCATGCCGGCTACGACGTTTTGCCTGGCCTTCGCATTGCATGACCGCCATTCCGCATTCGTCGCTGCTCGGAGCGCCGCCAAGATGTTGATCCGGTACGGATATGAGCTCGAGTTCTTCTGCCCGGCGCCGGTAATGATGGTGTGCCTGCTCGACACCCACGAGGATCTGCGCCAGCATGTGCGCTGGCAGGGTCCTTTCCTGTCGAACCCTGCCACCGAGAACGAGCTCTACGTCGATCGTCACGGCAACCGCGTGCGCCGGTTCATGGCACCGACAGGCGTGCTCAAGATTTCGCGCGATCAGGTCTACGAGTGCGACGGGCTGGCCGATCCTGTGGTCGCCGACGCCAGGCAGGTGCCACTCCACGAGGTGCCGGCCGAGCACCTGATCTACCTGCTCGGCAGCCGCTACTGCGAAACCGACAAGCTTTCCAATATCGCCTGGAACCTGTTCGGCTCGGTGCCCGAGGGCTGGCAGCGCGTGCAGGCGATTTGCGATTTCGTGCACAATCACCTGACGTTCGGCTACCAGTACGCGCGAGCCGACCGCACCGCCTACGAGGCCTACGAGGAACGTCTCGGCGTTTGCCGCGATTTCGCGCATCTCGCCGTAGCTCTGTGCCGGTGCATGAACATGCCGACGCGCTACGCCAACGGCTTCCTCGGCGATATCGGCATCCCGCCGGATCCGGCGCCGATGGACTACAACGCCTGGATCGAGGTTTACCTCGACCACAGGTGGTACATCTTCGATGCGCGCCATAACATGCCGCGTATCGGCCGCATCACGGTCTCACGCGGGCGCGACGCCACCGACATTCCGCTCGCCACCTCGTTCGGTCCGCACGTGCTGAACGTCTTCAAGGTTTGGACCGACGAAGTCGGCCCGGAAGTGCTCCAAGAACTGGAGCGCAGGGCGGCCTGAGGCGGCCGATCTAGCCGCTCACGAGAACCAGCGCAGCAGAGGCGGCAGCACAATCGGCGTGACGATCGCCGTCAGCGCGCCGTTCAGGCCGAGCGCAATTCCGGCGAAGGCGCCGGCCAGTGGGTCGACCTGGAAGGCACGCGCCGTGCCGATGCCATGCGCCGCCAACCCGGCAGCGAAGCCGCGGGCGGCGAAGTCGCGGATGTGCAGCGCGTTCATGAGCGGCGTGACGATGACCGCGCCGAACACTCCGGTGACGATCACGAACACGGCGGCAAGCGCCGGGACGCCGCCGTTGGACTTGGCCAGGCTCATCGCGATTGGCGTCGTCACCGATTTCGGGCCCAGCGAGGCGAGCACCGCGACGGGCAGCCCTGACAGGCCGCCGATGATCACGGCGCTGGAGATCGCGACGAGCGACCCGAGGGTCAGCGCGCAGAGCATCGGCACAAGCGTGGCGCGGACGCGACCCAGGTTGCGGTAGAGCGGCACGGCCAACGCAACGGTTGCCGGACCGAGCAGGAAGTGCACGAACTGCGCGCCGACGAAGAACGTGTCGAAGCTGGTCCGCGTCATAATCAGCAGCGTTCCCAAGATCGCCGCCGAAATTGCCACGGTGTTGACCAGCGGGTGGCGGCCGCAGAGTTGCGCCAGCCTGTCGGCACCGATGTAGACCACCAGCACCAGCGTCAACCAAAGCAGCGGATTGGTGGACAGGTAGACCCAGACGTCGCCGGCGCGCTCGGGCATGATTTCGAGCCGGCTCACGTGTGGCCCTCCAGATCGTCGAGGCCGACGGCTCGCTCGACGTCCTGCGAGAGCGACGCGTGTCGGAAGACATGAAGCCGCGACACCAAGCGGAAGGTGACGGCAGTGACGACCAGCGCGAGGGCCGTCGAGACGGCGATGGCGAGCAAAATCGGCACGGCTTGGCTGCGCAGCAGGTCGAGATATTTGATGACGCCGACCGAGGCCGGGATGAACAGCAGCGACAGATTGCGTAGCAGCGCATCGCTGACGAGGCCGAGCTCGGCCGGCACATCCGGTTCGGCGCGACCGGCGCGGCGTCCACGAAGTACCAGAGCCATGAAGAGAAGCCCGAACCCCGCGACCGGGCCGGGGAGCGGTACGGCGAAGAGGCGCACCAGCACCTCGCCAGCGAGCTGGCAACCGAGCAAGGCGGCGAGGCCCGCGATCATCGGCGCCTCTCCCCGACGGCAGCGGCCCTCACCATATCGTTGCAAAGCAATCCAAGGAGTTCGCGACCCATGCTGCGCCTCGCCCTCGCCGCCTCGTGCGGTCTCCTCCTCGCCGGCGGCCTCGTCGCGCCGGCGGCGGCCTTCACCACGCCGTTCCAGTTTTACTGCACGGGCAACGCCTGCCGCGCCGTCAGCTTCCTCGACGAGGGCAACGGCTGCACGGTTGTGACCAGCCATACGCCATATCCCGTGCGCATCACGCAGGGCACCAACCAGCTCGACTACGTTCTGCAGCCCGGCGAAACCAAGGCTGCGCTGAGCCAAGTGCAATGCTACGGCTATTATGACGGGGGCGAGACCGCGAACTTTGCACGGTGACGCATGCGTCTTGCGCATGGATGGACAGGGTCGGCCGGCCCGTTCATAGAAAGCCCACGTCCTCCGGAAGGAACCGAGCCTTGTCTAAGCTCGTCGATACGTTGACCCGCGTCTTCACCTGGTGGAACGGCCAGACCGTCGGCACTGCCTTATGGACGTCGCGGCATGGCGAGCAGGTCGGCACCGACGAGTACGGCAACGTCTATTATCGCGCCGCTGGCAGTCGCATCGACCCGGCGCTGGGGTTTGAGCGGCGCTGGGTTATCTACAACGGCTATTCCGAGGGCTCCAACGTGCCGACCGGCTGGTACGGTTGGCTGCACCACACGTCGGATGTGGCTCCGCCCGACGAGACCTACGTGCCCAAGGATTGGCAAAAGCCGCATCAGAAGAACATGACCGGCACCCCGCAAGCGTGGCGCCCGCCGGGATCGACATTGCGCGCCAACGCCCGGCCGCCCGCCACGGGCGACTACGAAGCGTGGTCGCCGGACTAGGCACTCTATGGCCGTCGAGACCCTGCAGGTCACCGAGGACGAGGAGGGCATGCGCCTCGACCGCTGGTTCAAGCGGCG
>CAXTQM010000187.1:0-5733 GCA_964246205.1 uncultured Beijerinckiaceae bacterium
AAGCCTGGACCGCCTTCGCGATCAGGCGGCCTGAGCAGGGCCTGGCCTTCGCCGCTCGACAGGCTCAGGAATCTGTCATAAGGGCGGCGGGCCGCCGACGCTTGTTCGCGTCCCGACGATCGTTTATTCACGCGGCGGCAAGCCGGTCTTTGGACACAGTGCGCCGGGACCTCTCAGAAGGCACGTCCATGAGCGCAGAGACCGGTGGTTCCCTTTCGATCGGCGGCAAGTCGATCACCCTGCCGCAAAAAGACGGCGTCATCGGTCCTTCCGTCGTCGACATCTCCAAGCTTTACGGCCAGTCGGGGATGTTCACCTTTGATCCCGGCTTCACCTCGACGGCGAGCTGTGAGTCTCAGATCACCTACATCGATGGCGACAAGGGCGTGCTGCTCTATCGCGGCTACCCGATCGAGCAGCTGGCGGAGCAGGGTTCGTTCCTGGAGACCTGTTACCTGCTGCTCTACGGCGAGCTACCGACGCCGGAGCAGTTCACCGACTTCAACTTCCGCATCCAGCGCCACACCATGGTGCACGAGCAGATGTCGCGTTTCTTCCAGGGTTTCCGCCGCGACGCTCATCCGATGGCCGTGATGGTCGGCTCGATTGGCGCGATGAGCGCTTTTTATCACGACGTCACCGACATCTCGGACCCCAGGACCCGGATGATAGCCTCGATGCGGCTCATCGCCAAGGTGCCGACGCTGGCGGCTATGGCCTACAAGTACAACATCGGCCAGCCGTTCGTGTATCCCAACAACAGCCTCGACTACGCCGAGAACTTCCTCAACATGTGCTATGCGGTCCCCTGTGAGGAGTACCAGGTGTCGCCGACCATGGCGAAGGCGCTCGACAAGATCTTCATCCTTCACGCCGACCACGAGCAGAACGCTTCGACCTCGACGGTGCGACTGGCCGGATCGTCCGGCGCAAATCCGTTCGCCTGCATCGCCGCCGGCACCGCCTGCCTATGGGGCCCGGCTCACGGCGGCGCCAACGAGGCGGCGCTCAAGATGCTCGCCGAGATCGGCAGCGTGAAGAATATCCCGAAGTTCATCGAGCGCGCGAAAGACAAGAATGACCCGTTCCGCCTGATGGGCTTCGGTCATCGCGTCTACAAAAACTATGACCCGCGCGCCAAGATCATGCAGAAGACCTGCCATGATGTGCTCGCCGAGACCGGCACGGGCGACGATCCGTTGCTCGACATCGCCGTCGAGCTCGAGCGCATCGCGTTGTCGGACGATTACTTCATCGAGAAGAAGCTTTACCCCAACATCGACTTCTACTCGGGCATCACGCTGAAAGCGATGGGCTTCCCGAATTCAATGTTCACCGTACTCTTCGCCGTCGCGCGCACCGCCGGCTGGATCGCGCAGTGGAAGGAGATGATTGAGGATCCGCATCAAAAGATCGGCCGGCCTCGCCAGCTCTACACCGGCGCGGCGAAACGTGACTACGTCGCCATCGACAAGCGCTGATCGCGGGCTTCGGCGGGCCCTTGCCTTGAGAGGGGGCGTCGGGCATACCAGCTGCGTGGCACGGACGGCGACCATCTTTGCGTCGCTTTCGGACCCTACGGAGACGTGGCCGAGAGGCTGAAGGCGGCGGTTTGCTAAACCGTTATAGGGCGGTAACACCCTATCGAGGGTTCGAATCCCTCCGTCTCCGCCAGCCGGGTTTTGAGACCGTGGTCACAATGGGCTTTTCGGAGCCCTTCGGAGGACGAAGATGGTACAAGCTACCCGGTTGGCGCGCATCGCCCTCTGGCCATCGATCGTCGTTGGGCTCTCGGTGCTGGCGACGTCAGCTTTCGCCCAGTCCTCCACTTCGCCGGACGGCATCTGGTACACCAAGGGCCAGGAATCCATCATCAAGGTCCATGCTTGCGGCGCCGATGCTGAAGTGCACTGCGGCACGCTGGTCTGGCTGAAGGACCCCAAGGAGGCCGATGGCACCCTCAAGGTCGACAAGCTGAACAAGGATCCGGCGAAGAAGAACAAGCCGATGGTTGGGCTCGATATCCTGCTCAACATGAAGCCGGCCGAAGACCACTGGAAGGGCAAGGCGTACAATCCCGAGGACGGCAAGCTCTACGAGATCACCTTCAAGCCCAAGGATGATGAAACCGCCGACCTGCGTGGCTGCGTCCTCGGGTTCCTCTGCCAGACCGAAGAGTTTACGCGCGCCAAGGAGATTCCGGGCGGCGATCCGACCGCGACATCGGGCAACGACCCCAAGAAGCACAAGACGAAGGCTGCGGCCAAGAAGTGAAGCGGACACGGACCGCCCGTTTCTGTCTCCTTCTGCTCGGATCCGTCGCCTGCCTTGGCGCGAACGGCTTTGCTGCTGACCCTGTGCACAAGGTTAAGCGAGCGGCACCCAGTCACCTGTCGCGAACGGCGCCCGACGTCACCGCAACCATCGCCAAGCCGCAAAACCCGCGCCCACCAGCGGAGCATAACGGCGACGAGATCCCACCGCCTTTCACCCTGCCAATAGCTTCCCGCGACAGGGTCCGATCTTGCGGAGAGACTTGGCGCGATATGAAGTTAGCGGGCACAACAGGCGACGATGACTGGCGCGATTTCGCAATGAGGTGTTTTGTCGGCAAGGGGCAAAGCCCCTCGCCCTGATCGGATCGCAGCAGCTTCAGTTCGGCTCAGCCGGCGACGCCGCTGAGGCGGAAGCCGGCGCTGCCTCGGATGTCGGCTTTCGCGCAGCTGTCTTGCGCGGTGTCTTTGGCGCCGGCTTCGCCGCGGCGGCCTTTTTTGCCGGCGCCTTGGTCTGCGCAGGCTGCTTGGCTTCGATTGGTTTGGTGACCTTCTTGGCTGCGGGCGCGACTATGGCCGTGGTTCCGGCCGGCTTGGACAGCTTGGTCGCGCCTTTCGCAGCAGCTTTCTTCGCTGGCGCCTTCTCGGCCGAGGCCTTGGCAGCCGCCTTCGTCGCCGAAGCCTTGATTGCCGGTGCCTTGGTCTCCTTGGCGACCTTCGCCGCCGAAGCCTTGGCTTTCGTCGGCTTGACCGGTGCGGATTTGGCCGGTGCGGGCTTGGTGGCAGCCTTTGCGGGCGTAGCCTTGGCGGTGACTTTCGGCTTCTTCGCGACCTTCGCGGGCGGCTTGGCCTTCGTAGGCTCGGCCTTCGCCGCGGCCGATTTGGCCTTGGCCGCCGCCGGCTTTTCGGTCGGCTTAGTCACGGCGGCCTTGGTCATCGCAGCTTTGACCGGCGGCTTCGTTGTCGTTTTCTTGGTGGTTGCCTTCACCATGGTCGTCCCCTTGGCCGCCAGACGGCACTGTTTTGCCGCATGTGGATTGGTGAAGCCTAGCGTCGTCTACTGATGACGCAAGGGGCATGCACACGCGGGGGAAAGTCTAGCCGCGCCGAGCGATTGCCGCCGCGATGCGCGAAGTACGCGGTAGAATGCGGTGTCCGTACGCCTCGACTTGCATCGTTCGGCCTTGGAGCATAGCTCCAGCGGCATTGTCGGCGCAGCCTCGACGGCTCGGCCTGAACCTACAAAGTCGAACATTAGCAATCACTTGCCGCTAATGATCGCGGCCATTGCCGAGGCGTAGGATCTTCGGTTTGACCTCGTACGAACTCGGTGGAGCCCGCGCTCGCCCCGGCATGTCGCCGGTCGACAGCTTGATGTTCCGAGAAGAACCGACGAGGCCTTTCGACAGCCCTTTTTCATGTGCAAAAGCTCGTGGACGTTACGACGGACGCTGCAGGAGCGGTCTGTTCTCGCCGTCCAATTCGACGTGATTCGCGGCGCGTTACAGGCCGAGCTTGCGCTTCAGCACATCGTTGACGGCCTGCGGGTTTGCCTTGCCGCCTGTCGATTTCATGACCTGGCCGACGAACCAGCCGAGCATGGTTGGTTTGGCTTGCGCCTGTTCTACCTTTGCCGGATTCGCCGCGATGATAGCCTCGACCGCCGCCTCGATGGCGCCGGTATCGGTTACCTGCCTCAGCCCGCGCGCTTCCACGATCGCGCGAGCGTCGCCGTCCTTCTCGTCCCCGACGAGGATCGCCAGCACGTCCTTGGCGATTTTGCCAGAGATGGTGCCGTCGCCGATAAGGTCGACGAGGCCGGCGACCTGCGCCGGTGTCAGGTGCGTAGCGTGAACCGCCACGCACTCGCTGTTGGCGAAGGCGGCTATGTCGCCGTTGACCCAATTGGCCACCGCTTTGGCGTCGCGCTTAGTGCCACCATAAGCGACGCAGTTCTCGAAGAAATCGCCCGTCTCTCTGTCGGCGACGAGCACCCCGGCATCGTATAGCGAGAGCCCGTAGTCGGCGACGAAGCGGGCCTTCTTGGCGTCGGGCAGCTCCGGCAGACCGGCGGCTAGGTCGTCGACGTAGGCTTGATCGAACTCGAGCGGCAGCAGATCGGGATCGGGAAAGTAGCGGTAGTCATGCGCCTCCTCCTTGTTGCGCATCGCGCGCGTCTCGCCGCGCCCGGGATCGAACAACCGCGTCTCCTGAACGATGGCGCCGCCGTCCTCCAAGATCTCGATCTGGCGGCGCGCCTCGATGTCGACGGCTTGGCCAATGAAGCGAATGGAGTTGACGTTCTTGATCTCGCATCGCGTGCCGAGCGGCTCGCCGGGGCGGCGCACGCTGACGTTGACGTCGGCGCGGAGCGAGCCCTGCTCCATGTTGCCGTCGCAGGTGCCGAGATAGCGTAAAATGGTGCGCAGCTTGGTGACATAGGCCTTGGCTTCGTCGGCCGAGCGCATGTCAGGCTTCGACACGATCTCCATCAGCGCGACGCCGGAGCGGTTGAGGTCGACGAAGGATTCGCTCGGCGACTGGTCGTGCAGCGACTTGCCGGCGTCCTGCTCGAGGTGCAGCCGCTCGATGCCGACCTCGAAGCTCTCCGTCGGCGTGAGATCGACCTTGACCACGCCCTCGCCGACGATCGGATCCTTGTACTGCGAGATCTGATAGCCCTGCGGCAGGTCGGGGTAGAAGTAGTTCTTGCGGTCGAACACCGATCTCTTGTTGATTTTCGCCTCGAGCCCGAGGCCGGTGCGCACCGCCTGCGCCACGCATTCCGCGTTGATCACCGGCAGCATGCCCGGCATCGCCGCATCGACCAGCGACACGTGCGAGTTAGGCTCCGCGCCGAACTCGGTGGAGGCGCCGGAGAACAGCTTGGAGCGGCTCGTCACCTGCGCATGGATTTCCATGCCCACGATGATCTCCCACTCGCCGGTGGCGCCGCGCACGAGATTCTGTGGCTTCGGGTGGATGGTCATGTTTCTCTTTCTTGGCGCCCGACCTCACGACATCAGTCGCACTCGCGGCGCGTGACCGTCGTCGAATCTCCGAGGCCGTTATCGCGGCGCGTCGTGGTGGTGGCGCAATCGGGCCTGCGACGCTCGATGACGACGTCGCGCGGCGCAGCCGGCGTCTCGACGACCACCGGCGCGTCGCGGTGGATGATGATCTCGTCGGCCGTAGCCATGCCAACGGGCGACGTGGCGGCAGCCAAAGCCGCCGCGATGATGATGCGCTTCATGGAAATCCTACCCCCGTCGACCCAGTCTTCGAATGCAACGATCTTAGGACGCACCGCCGGCATGGCCAACCCTCGCGGCGGCGGAGTCTCAGCTCGCATCCTTCACCGCTACAATCGGCGCGTCGGTCCCCACCTTCTTTGCCTCGGGCACCGCCAGCCGGATGTGCAGCTCGCGCAGCTGCTTCGCCGTCGCCTCGCTCGGCGCGC
>CAXTQM010000188.1:0-5706 GCA_964246205.1 uncultured Beijerinckiaceae bacterium
GCACGACGAGGGTGACGCCGTCCTCCAGGGCCCGGTCGAGCGAGGCCAGCGAGCCAAGCCGCTGCTCGAGGTCGGTGCGCTCGCGCATCAAACTCTGGGCGGCCTCGGCGTCGTCCCAGAGCTTGGGGTCCTCGACCTTGGCGTTCAGTTCCGCGAGGCGGCGGGTCGCGGCATCGACGTCAAAGATGCCTCCTCAGCAGTCCTACGGACTGCTTGATCGTCTCGACAAGCGCTTCGGCTTCGGCGCGCATAGGGTTGGCTGATCCTGGTTCGCGGAGGCGCTTGATGCCCGCTTGCTGTGGACAGGTCTATGCGGTATGTTGACCTATACCAAGCCTCGGCGCCGGCTCGCGTACCGTAAACGGGCGCGATCGCGAGACCTGACAAAATGCCGACCAAAGTCAGGGTAACGCGACACAATCACGAACCGATGTCGGGGTACCGCGACAAAAATCATCGCCATCGACGCGTGCCGCGACAAGGCTCGACCGGCGTGGCCGTTCGGCGACACGGGTGTTGTCGCGCCTTTTCGGCAAGGTTGCCCTCGCGACCCTGCGGACCAACGGCGACGCCAATAAATCGCGGTGTCATACTTTAGTTGCGTTCCAGCCGGACGATTTTGCATGTCGCGCTGCTTGCCGATGTGCATACTTGGGCTGGGCAGAAGAGAGCGCCTCTATCGATCGAAAATCAGGCGTGCACTTGGACGAACATTTGTCGGACGGCGTCGGAAGACTGGATCGCCGCATTGGCTCGGCGCGATCGGCCGGCGGAGCGTGCCACGCCGACGCAGGAGGACGGTGCCATGGGCAGCTGCGGTCGGACGTCAATTATCGCCTCGATCGCTTCGCTGGCGCTGACGTGGTGCTGCGCCGAAGGCGGGCTCGCCCGTGGGCAGGATGGTAGCATTGGCGGAAGCGTCGGTGGCAGCAGCGGCGGCGCCATCTCGATGCCTGCGGATCGCTCCGGCGGATCCGGCACCGGCGCGAAACGGAAGCCGTTAGTTCGGGCGCATGCCTCGCAAAGCGGACCTCGGGAGCCTGCGCCGCAGCGCCGGTTCGAGCGCGCGCCGCGCGCGGCTGGCCAGCAACGCGGCTCCACCTCGAGCTTCGACGGCGCCTGGGGTATCTCCTTCAACGCGGGATGTGCCGCGGGCAACGGCCAGGTCATGATCTCGGGCGGTCACATCTCCGGCCAGAACGTCAGCGGCACCGTCGGCCCGGGCGGCTCGGTGCGCACGGTCGGCGTCAGCGAGGGCATGAGCACGACGGGCAATGGCCACATCTCCGGGTCATCGGGCTCGGGTACGTTCCAGCGCACGGACGGCTGCACCGGCTCTTGGAGCGCCTACAAGATGTAGCCGGCATCCGAGCCTCAGAAACGATAGGCCAGCCCGACGTTGCCACCGCCGGCGGCGAGACTCGCTTGGCCCTTTACCCCGAAGGCCGTGACCGTGCCGTACCAGCGCGGCCCGAGCTCGACCGTCGAGCCGACGGCCAGCTTCACGAAGTCGAGGCTTGGGGCGAGGACGGCACCGGGTAGCGCCTGCGTCGGCAGAAAGGCGAGAGCGGAGCCGACCGTGCCGAAGCCGCGGTCGAACTGGCGGTTGTAGGTCAAGGTCACGAAGGGATCGATCAGGAGGAACGAAGGATCGGCAAGGCGCAGCTCGACGCCGCCCTGGCCGTAGAGGCTGCTCGTGGTCGAGCCTTCGGTGGTGATCGCGTAGAAGGCCTCTCCGTTCTCCGTGCTGCCGCCCAGCGTCGTGCGGGCGTAGAGCAGACCGCCGACAGGACCGACCTTGACCGGACCGACCGGCAGGAGGTAGCCGACGCGGCCGGTGGCGGTGAAGAGGCGGGCGTTCGGCGCGGCGTGCAGGCTGCCGAAGATGCCCTCGCGGGTCTGATCGAGCGAGGCGGAGCCGCCGGCGACGATGCCGTCGAGGAACAGCCTGGGAAAGGTCGCCGAGGCGTAGAGCGCGCCCTGGAAGCTGTCGATGCGGGCCGTCGCGCCGATCGTGCTCTGGAGGTTGGCGTCGACATGGGCGTAATCGAAGGCGGCGCCGAAGCGGACCGCGGGGCTCGCGCGGTATTCCGCCCCGGCGGTGACGCCGGCCAGCGTCGTGTCGAGGTCGCCCTGCAGGCTGGACGGCGTGCCGACCGGCGCCAGCATGCCGCCGCTCGCGCCGCCGTAGGCGTAGACCGTCCAAGGCGTTGGCCGGCCTTCGCCGCCGACCGGGGCGTAGGCGAGGCCGCGCGTAGCATCGAGCCGATCGAGCAGCGCGCCGGCGAAGCGACCCGCTTCGGCGCCGGCGAGTCGTTGCCCCAAGCTCAATGCCGCCGCGGCGCTCTCGATGTTGGTCTCGATGGCGTCGTAGACGAAACCCGCGTTGTTGTAGATCGGGTTGCCACTGGCGACGTAGTCCCCGATCAGCTGTTGCGTGTGCGACGTCAGGTGGATCGTGTCGGCGAAGATCGATGTCTGCTGGCAGATCGCGTCGCAGCTGGCGCCGGGCTGCAGCGGCAGGATTTGCGTGAAGCCGTAAGCCCGGGCGTTCACCTGCAGCTGTTCGATGAAATCGGCGATGTCGTAATAGCGGATGGCGACGCCGGGCACGGCGAGCGAGGCCAGTTGCGCGTTGTAGAGCTGCGAGGCGACGGCGGCGTTGGCGCGCACTGCGGGCGTGCCGGCGGCGGCCAGTTGGTATGCATTGGTCAGCGAGAGATCGTAGACGCCCAGCAGCGAGACGGTGCGGACGCCCGCCGCGCCGATCGCGTTCAGGCCGGTCTGCACGTTCTGCGTCGTCGTCGCCGCGATGGTGGCCGCGGGAACGTGCGCGATGCTGCCGAGCTGGATGTCGTTGGTGCCGATCCACACGCCGGCGGCGGCGTTGCTGTAGGGCGCTCCTGCCACGAAGCTGGCGACCTGCCCGAGAAAGCCGGAGTTGCCAAAGGTCGCGCTGGCCTGGTTGCCGCTGGTGGCACCGCCGATGGCGAAGTTCTGCCCCGAGGTGATCGAAAGGTCGTTGCGCAGAACCTCCGCCCAGATCACCGGAGCGGTGCGCCCGTTGCGGCCCTCGTCGGTCAGGCTGTCGCCAAAGAAGTAATAGCTGGTGATCGGATCGGCACGAACCGTCCCGACCATTGTCAGCAGGATGGCGACGAAAAGAAATCTTGCACGCATGATCGTCTGGGCCGGCGCTTGCTGGACTCGGTTCTAAATAACATAAACCGGACGGGCTTCGTGTCGCAATTCGGCAACGCAGATGATCAGACGCGCGATGCACATTCAATCAAGTTCGCGCCGGCATAGCCTATATAAGACTTTTGTCTAACGAGCTGGCTTTCGTCACATCGTGCGAGGCGACGAGCCGACTTTAAATGATTGAAGGGTGTTGTCCGACGCCAACGTAAATTGTCCGCTGCGCCGTCTTCTACGAACGGTCGGCGACATCGATGTAGTATTTAAAAGTCGAGCTGAGCTTGGTGAGCTATGTCTATCCGGCTTTGACAGTCGTCAGAGTCCCACTCGTCCAAGGGCCGGCAACTTCAGCGCCGGCCGTCTCACGTCGAGGCCCCAGACCGCGCCGAGCACGTTGAGCTCGATGCCCTCGACCCAACCGAGCGTCAGGCCGAGATAACCGCCGAAGTTGAGGCGCAGGCCCGTGCCCGACGGCGTGGGGCCGAAGCGTCGACCGTCGTAGGGGAAGTCCTTGCCGACGGCCGTCGGAGGCAGCGGGGCGCGGATGCCTGGCACCGCGCTCATAACGGCGGCGACGAAGGTGTTGGAGTTGGGGCCTGGCCAGGCACGGTAGTCGCCTGGGCGCGGGTAGCGGTAGTCGCGGATTGCCTGCAGGATGAGCGGGATCATGCGCTGGGCCACGGCGCCGTCGGCGGCGAAGACTGTTTCGGGCAGGCTGCCGAACCAGCGCCCGTCGGCCACGAAGCGGTCGACCCAGATCGGTTCGCCCCAGGCGGTGTAGTCGAAACGCCGATAGGCCGACTCGCCTTCGCCCTTGACGACGATCCAGGCGTGGCTGGCGACGATGCCGCGCCAGCTCACCGTGCGCGCCGAGAACACGCGGACGAGCGCTTCTGATTGCGCGTAGGCGGCGGGCAGCAGACCGGCGCTGGAGCGGTCAGCGCTGCGCCAAGGCAGGCTGCGGTCGCGCAGGAGATAGCGCGCCGTTGGCAGGGCGAGCGGCAGAAAGACGAGGAGCACGAAGGCGAGGGCGGCGATGCGGAGCATGGCACTGATGTGGGGATCGCGCGCACCCCCGTACTCTGTTGTGCCGAACGCACCTGATCGCGTCATCACGGCGAAGCGAAGCAAGCCGGGAAACTCTGGAGATGGAGTTTTAGGGCGCGACGAGAGCGTAGCGCAGCAGGAACAGCGCGGCAACGGCGAACGCCGCCGCCGAAACCTCGCGCGGCCGCCCGGTCGCCGCCTTGAGCGCGCAAAGGCTGATGAAACCGAAGGCGATGCCGTTGGCGATGGAGTAGGTGAGCGGCATCGCGATGGCGGTGACAAGCGCCGGCACGGCCTCGGTCAGGTCGTCGTAGGGCAGGGCGCGCAGGCTGCGCATCATCAGGCAGGCGACGAAGAACAGCGCCGGCGCCGTGGCGTAGGCCGGCACCGCGGCGATGAGGGGCGCGAACACCAGGGTTAGCAGGAACAGCGCGGCCACGGTCAGCGCCGTCAGCCCGGTGCGGCCGCCAGCGGCGACGCCAGCGGCGCTCTCGAGGTAGGCGGTGGTGCTCGAGGTGCAGAGCAGCGCGCCGGCGACGATGGCAAGCGAATCAGCCAAGAGCGCGCGGCCGAGCCTACGGTCGGGACCGGGGGCATCGAGCAGGCCGGCCTCGTCGGCGACGCCGACGAGGGTGCCGGTGGCATCGAACAGCTCGACGAGGAAGAGCACCAGGACGATCTCGGCGATGCCGTGGGACAGCGCGCCGCGCAGGTCGAGCGCCAGGAAGGTTGGGGCTAGCGACGGCGGCGGCGCGACGATGCCGGCGACTGGGTCGCCGAGCCACAGCACGCCGAGGCCGGTCGTCAGGGCGATGCCGATGATCAGAGCTCCGGGCACGCGCCGGGCGGCGAGCGCGGCTATGGCGAGGAAGCCGACGCTCGCGAGAAGGGTCGGGCCGCGGCGAGGGTCGCCGAGACTGATCAGCGTCGCCTTGTCGGCGACGACGAGGCCGGCGTTCTTCAGCGCGATGAAGGCGAGGAAGAAGCCGATGCCGGCGGTGATGCCGGCGCGCAGCGACGCCGGGATGCCAGCGACGAGCCTTTCACGCAGGCCGACCAAGGTGGCGAGGATAAAGCCGCAGCCCGACAGGAACACGGCGCCTAGCGCCGCCTGCCAAGTGAAGTGCTGCTGCCCGACGACCACGTAGGCGAAATAGGCGTTGAGGCCCATGCCCGGCGCCAGGGCGACGGGGTAGTTGGCGGCGAGCCCCATGATCGCCGAGCCGAGCGCCGCGGCGAGGCAGGTGGCGGTGAAGACCGCGCCCCTGTCCATGCCGGCTTCGCCCAGGATCGCCGGGTTGACCACCACGATGTAGGCCATGGTAAGAAACGTGGTGAAGCCGGCGGCGAGTTCGGTGCGGACGGTCGTGCTCCGGGCGTGGGGCGCGCACGCGCGCGCGCGCCACCCGGCATCGCGCCGGCTGCCACCCACCCCCCGCGCCCCCCCCCCCCCGGGGTCGG
>CAXTQM010000189.1:0-5436 GCA_964246205.1 uncultured Beijerinckiaceae bacterium
GCTTGGTGCACGTGGTGCGCGCGATGCACGACGCGATCATGGTCGGCATCAACACCGTGGCGACCGACGACCCGCTGATGACGGTGCGCCTGCCGGGCGTGGCCTCGAGGCCCACGCGGATCGTGCTGGACGGCGGCCTCGCCGTCGCGCCGCGCTCGCGCCTGCTGCTGACATCGGCCGAGTCGCCGGTGCTTCTGGTGGCGCGCGCCGATGCCGAGCGGGTCGAGGCGCTCCCGTCGGACGTCGAGGTCGTGCGCGCGCCTTCCGGCGCCGACGGTCGCCTCGATCTGCGGGCAGTCCTGGCCATGCTGGCCGAGCGCGGCTTGACGCGAGTCCTCAGCGAGGGTGGCCCGCGTGTCGCCGAGCGCCTGTTGGCCGACGACCTCGTCGACGAGGTCCTGCTGTTCACCGCGCCGCGCCCGCTCGGCAGCGAGGGCGTGACCGGTCTGGGGCAGGGCGCGCGCGATATCCTGGCTCGGCGCTTCGCGCTGATCGACGAGCGCGAAGTCGGCTGCGATCGCTTGCGCCACTACCTGGTCGAGGATTGATGTTCACCGGCCTCGTCACCGATGTGGGCACGATCCTGCGCGTGGCGCCCGGCGAAACGCTCAGACGCGTGCGGATCCGCAGCGCCTACCCCGCGGTGGGCATCGCGCTCGGCGCGTCGATCGCTTGCGGTGGCCCCTGTCTTACCGCCGTCGCGGTCGAGGCCGAGGGCGACGGCTGCGTCTTCGACGTGGACGTCGGCGCCGAGACGCTGGCGCGCACCACGGCCGGTGCGTGGCGCGACGGCATGCGTGTGAACCTGGAACGCTCGTTGAAGATCGGCGACGAACTCGGCGGCCATATCGTCACCGGTCACATCGACGGCTTGGCCGAAATCTATTCGGTAAACGCCTTCGACGGCATGAGCCGTTTCGTGGTGCGTGCACCAGGCAAGCTGGCGCGTTTCATTGCGGAGAAGGGCTCGGTCTGCCTCGATGGCACGTCGCTGACGGTGAACGGCATCGACGGCGACACCTTCACCGTGCTGCTGATCCCGCACACACTGACGGTCACGACGTGGGGCGAGCGCCGTGCCGGCGATCGCCTCAACCTCGAGATCGACCTGATGGCGCGCTACGCCGCCCGCCTCGTCGAGACTGCGCCGGCTGCTCAGTAGCGCAGGACGATCGTCTGCTGCTTGCCGCCGTCGAGGTCGATGGCCTCCTGCCCATCCGCCTTCTTGTCCTTGATTGCGGCGTCGTCGACGATGTCGACGCTGGTCACGTTCATCGCCGCCGCCTGATCGACCTCGGCGATCGAGATCACGACGTTATCGGGCAGATCCTTGGTGTGCTTGCGGAAGTCGCCGAGCTTCATGTTCGTTCTCCACGGTTGGCCGCAGCCAAGCGCCTGCTTGCAGCGGAGTTGCGCGGGCGGATGGCCGCAGCGATGCCGCAGCGCAACTTGGAAGAATTCTAAATCCGTTGACTTCGGCAGGATTTTAAAATAGAATCATTCTAGGTTCAGGCGCCGGTTCACTGGCTGCATTGGGGAGAGCATCATGAGTTCGCATTGCGAGAGCTGCACATATTTCGACGAGCACCAGACCAACTCGGGCAAGCAGGCTGACGGCGAAGGCCTCTGCCGCTACAATCCCCCGATCAACCAGCCGGGCCCCGACGCGCATGGTTTGTGGCCGGTGGTTGGTGAGAAAGACTGGTGCGGCCACTATGCCGCCGAGAGCCAAGCCGCTTCGCACGCCGCCTGACCTCATCCATCTCCAGTTCGTGGAAAACCCGGCCTCGCGCCGGGTTTTTCGCGTCCGCTGTCGGGTTGGCGAGGCTCTTGCCTGCCCGATCGTCCGAGGAGATCGCGACCATGCCCCTGACCTTCACCGACCAGCCCCCAATCGAGCGCGGAATGTCGGCCGGCTTCATGGTCGTCATGAGCGACGGGGCGCGCGACGTGCCCGTCGTCGTCGCACACGAGGCGCTCGGCGCCTTCCTGCCCGGAGCGCCCGACCCGATGCAGAGCCTCGGTGAGCGGCGCGGCGCGATCGAGGCGGCGGCTACCGCCAAATACGAGCGGGGCGACATCGCCCGCAACGGCCACGTGATGATCACAGCGCACGATCTCGGTTGAGCGCGGTTTCCGCGGAACGGCGGCAAGAATAACGCGCCGCCGCGACTCGCCTTGCCCTGGCACAGGGGGCTTGATACCCAGGCGCCTCCCTTCTCATAGCAGACCGCGAGTCCGATGGCCGAGCCGCGCCGATCCGCCATGCCGTTCGTCGAAGCGGCCGGCGCCCGCTTTCTCGTCGTCGAGGCGCGTTTTTACGACGACATCGGCACGCTGCTTCTTGCCGGCGCCAGGCAGGCGTTCGTCGCCGCTGGCGTGGAAGTCGAAGTCGTCACGGTGCCGGGCGCTCTCGAGATCGCGCCGGCGCTCGCAATGCTGATCGAGGACGGCGGCTTTGCCGGCGCCGTGGCGCTGGGCTGCGTCATTCGCGGCGAGACCTACCATTTCGAGATCGTCTGCAACGAAAGTTCGCGCGCGCTGACTCAGTTCGCGGTCGACTGGCGGCTGCCGTTCGGCAACGGCATTCTCACCGTCGAGACCGAGGCGCAGGCCTTCGAGCGCGCCGATCCCGCCCGCGGCGACAAGGGTGGCGATGCCGCCCGCGCGGCGCTCGCGCTGTGGGCCATCAAGCAGCAAAGGGACGCCGCCTGATGGCACCCGGATCGCAACGTTCCGCCGCCCGCCTCGCCGCGGTGCAGGCGCTCTACCAAATGGACGTCACCGGCAAGACGCTGCCCGACATCCTCGCCGAGTTCGAGACCTTCTGGATCGGCGGCGAGATCGAGGGCGATCAGTACAATCCCGCCGAGCTGGCCTTCTTCCGCGACATTCTCAAGGGCGTGCTCGCCGACCAGGTGTTGCTCGACAACGCGGCCAACGACGCGCTCGTCTCGTCGTGGCCCCTGGCACGCATCGACAGCGTCATGCGCGCCATCCTGCGCGCCGGCGCCTACGAGCTGAAGAAGCGCCGCGACGTGCCGGCCAAGGTCGTGATCAAGGAATACGTCGACGTCGCTGGCGCCTTCTTCGGGCGCGACGAAAGCGGCATGATCAACGCCGTACTCGACAGTCTCGGGCGCACCTTTCGCGCCGACGAGCTGGAGGCGCGGCGGGCCTGACGCCATTGTTCCGGGCGGGCCGAGGGCGGACCCGGGACTGGTAAGCGTCACCACTTGCAGAAAGGACAAGGCAAACCCGTTGCTGGTCAGCTCAATCGCGCGGCGCGGGTGCGCGTTGCCGCAAAGCCGGCTACGACGGTCGCGGACGATTCCGCCGAGGACCGCATGGACAGGGCCAGCTACGCCGCCGACCCGCAGCGCAGCCTCGGCCGGCTCGTCGCCGAGCCGGCATCGCGCACGCGCTCGCAGTTCCAGCGCGACCGCGACCGCATCATCCATTCCACCGCCTTTCGCCGGCTGGCTCATAAGACGCAGGTCTTCGTGCCCCACGAGGGCGACCATTTCCGCACGCGGCTGACGCACTCCATCGAGGTCGGGCAGCTCGCCCGCGCCATCGCGCGCTCGCTGCGGCTTGACGAGGACCTCGCCGAGGCGGTCGCCCTGGCCCACGACCTTGGACACACGCCCTTCGGCCATACGGGCGAGGAGGTGCTCGATGCGCTGATGGCCGGCTGCGGCGGCTTCGACCACAACGCCCAGACGCTGCGCATCGTCACCAAGTTGGAGCGCCGCTACGCCGCCTTCGACGGGCTCAATCTCGCCTACGAGACGCTCGAGGGACTGGCCAAGCACAACGGCCCGTTGATCGGCCGCGACGGCGCGCCCGTGCCGGCGTTCGCCGCCCGGGGCCTGCCCGGTATTTTCCGCGAGGTCGATGCCGAGCGCCCGCTCGGTCTTGACCGCCACGCCGCCGCCGAGGCTCAGGCCGCCGCGCTCGCCGACGATATCGCCTACAACGCCCACGACCTCGACGACGGCCTGCGCGCCGGGCTGTTCACGCTGTCGGAATGCTGCGCCGTGCCGTTTCTCTGCGTGCTGCTGGAGGAGATCGCCGAGCGGCACCCGGGCCTCGACGACAGCCGCACGGTGCACGAGCTGACGCGCCGGCTGATCACCCGCTTTGTAGAGGACGTCATCGCCGAGAGCGCCGAGCGCCTCGCCGCCTGCGACGGCCTCGACGCGGTGCGCGAGGCCGGCCGCGCCAACATCGCCTTCTCGCGGCCGATGGAGGAGGCCGAAACCGAGATCAAGGCCTTCCTCTGGTCGCACATGTACCGCCACCGCGACCTCGTCGTGATCCGCGAGCGCGCCGCCGGCGTGGTGCGCGACCTGTTCCTGACCTTCCGCGAGACGCCGCGGCTGATGCCGGAGGAATGGGCGGTCCGGGCGGCGATCCCGTTCGACCATTCCGGCCGCCGCGAGCGCCTCGTCTGCGACTACATCGCCGGCATGACCGATCGCTACGCTCTGGCCGAACATCGCCGCCACTTCGACGCCACGCCGGACCTGCGCTACGGAGTCGGTGCTTTGTAGGGTCAGGCCCCGACCGGCTGGTTGCTGCCGGCATGCCGTCCCGGTGACGGGATGTACGCGACATCGCGCAAAGCCTTACAAGGCCGCGACGTCCCGCGGAGATACGATCATGGCGACCTACATCTGCCGCGCGCCCGAAGGGCTGCTTGGAACCGACATCAAGGCGCAGCTGGCTGCCGCCATCACCGACCACCACGCCGCGGTGACGGGCGGCGGCACCACTTTCGTGCAGGTGCTGTTCCGCAGCTTCGCGCTCGAGGATTGCTTCGTCGGCGGCAAGCCGCTCGCCGGCCCGCACGTCTTCATCGAGGGACACATCCGCGCCGGGCGCTCGACGCTGGAGCGGGCGGCTTTCGTCAAGCTCACCCTGCCGGCCGTGAGCGAGCTTCTCGGCGTGCCGCGCTACGCCATCTGGATCTATCTCAGCGAGCTGCCCTCCCGCGCCATGGCGGAGTTCGGCCACATGCTGCCGGAGCCCGGCGACGACGCCGCCTGGCTCGCCTCGCTGCCGGAGGAGGACCGCGCGCACCTGCGCCAGCTGTAGCACTCAGCCCTCGGCTTCGGCGAGGAAGCCGGCAATGGCCGCGATCGTGTCGGGTTCGGCGAGCAGCGGCGCGTGGCCCTGCCTCGCCACGACCAGCGCGCGGTTGCCGGACCAGCGGCGGGTCATGGCATCGAGCGTGTCGGCGGAGAGCAGATCGGAGTTGGCGCCGCGGATCGTCAGCACCGGGGCGGGGCGGAGCGCGTCGAACTGCGCCCAGCTGTCGGGCAGCGGCTTCGACAAATCGAGCGCGTCGAGCGTGCGGGCGAGCGCGGGATCGTAGCGCAGGCGTAGGTCCGTCTCGTCTTGGCCGAAAGTGGTTGCCGCGAAGTGCCGCCA
>CAXTQM010000189.1:5446-5705 GCA_964246205.1 uncultured Beijerinckiaceae bacterium
TCATCAGTCGCACCGCCTGGGCGAGCGAGGCTGGGGTGGCGCCGGGGCCTATATAGCCCTTGATCCGGGCGAGCCGGGCCGGCTCCAGCACGGGGCCGATGTCGTTCAGCACCACCGCCGCGATCCGCGCGCGGTGCTCGGTAGCCATGGCCATGACGTGGAGGCCACCGCGCGACGTGCCGACGAAATGCGCGCGCCCGATGCCGAGCGCATCCAGCACGAGCAGGATGTCGGCGCGCTCCGTCGCCAGGTCGTAGCG
>CAXTQM010000190.1:0-5703 GCA_964246205.1 uncultured Beijerinckiaceae bacterium
GGCTTCGGAGAGCATCCTCTAGCTCGCGGTTTCCGCGTCCATCGATAGCGCTGCTTGGATTAACGCAATATGGGAGTGGGCATGGTGAAGTGCTGCTGCTCCTCGAGCTCCAACATGCCGGCGTCCTTCATGCGCCAACGTTCGGCACATTCATCGGCAAGCTTGGCGAGTACGAAGGCGCTATGCTGATCGAGGACGCTCCCGGCGGAGACGAAGCTCCTTGCGGCGAGGAAGATGTCGCCGTAGATGCCACGCTGTCGCTGTGTTGCCGCACGGTTGCCGACCCGGACGAGTCGCGATCCGCGGTAGCCCGGCACGTCGACGGTCTCTTCCAGCGAAACGATGCCGCCATCGAGCCGGTATCAGACGCGCGCTCCATGCTCGCCTATTCGATGCTGGAGCCAGCAGGGCGGCCTGGCTCTCCGGGATGACGTTGAGAAAACGAAGGCGACGAGCGTGTAGTCTGCATCCTGTACCCAGGCGTAGCGCCCGGGAGCAAGACAACCTGAGAGGGGAGCTTCGCTCGTTAGCCTCCGCCTTAATTAACCGGCGCTACTCGGCGGCCACGGGTGCAGTCGGGTCGATGAGCTTGTCGATGGTGATCGGCAGGCTACGGACGCGTACGCCCGTGGCATGGAAGACGGCGTTGGCGATCGCCGCGCCGGTGCCGACGATGCCGATCTCGCCGAGACCCTTGACGCCGAGATCGTTGGTGAGTTCGTCGGGCTCGTCGACGAAGATCACATCGATGTCCTTGATGTCGGCGTTCACCGGCACGTGGTACTCGGCGAAATTGTGGTTCATGAACCGGCCGAGCGCATGGTCGGTGAAGGTCTCTTCCTCGAGCGCCGAGCCAAGTGCCATGACCACGCCACCGAGGATCTGGCTGCGCGCCGTCTTCGGGTTGATGATCTTGCCCGCGGCGACGGCGTTGACGATGCGTGCGACCCGGATGACGCCGAGTTCCTCGTCGACCCGCACCTCGCAGAAGATGGCCGAGTGCGTGTAGGACGAATGCGTCTTCTGCACCTTGGAGTCGGGCTTCGCCTCGCCTTCCGCTGAGAGGTCGTCGATGCCGGCGGCACTGAGGATGTCCGCGATCGCGACGCCCGTCCCCGGCATATCGACGACCCGAAGACGACCCTCGCAGGTCTCGACGTTGTCGAGATCAACGTCCTTCAGCGGACTGCCCTTGATCTTTTGCGCGTGCTTGAGGAGATCCTTCTTCAGGGCCAAGCAGGCGAGCTTGATCGCCGAGCAGGTCGAGGCCGCCGCCCACGAGCCGCCCTCCACCGGCGCCGTCGGCAGAGTCGAGTCGCCGAGCTTCACGCGCACCTTGTCGATCGGGATGCCGAGCATGTCGGCGCCCATCATGGCCATCACTGTGTAGGTGCCGGTTCCGATGTCGCTCGTGGCGCTTGCCACCTCCAGCGTTCCGTCGGAATGGATGGTGACGCGGGCCTGCGTGTCCATAACCTGGGCTTCCCAGACGCCGGTCGCCATGCCCCAGCCCACCAGTTCGCGACCCTCGCGCATCGAGCGCGGCTCGGGCGTGCGCCTGGACCAGCCGAAGCGCTCGGCGCCCTCTCTGAAGCAGGCCTTTAGCGCCTTGGAGGTGAACTCCTTCCCCTCGTTCTCGTCGGTCTCCGCATAGTTCAGCAGGCGCAGCGCGACCGAATCGACGCCGGTTTCGTAAGCGAGTTCGTCCATCGCCGACTCTACCGCGAAGACGCCGAGCACGGCACCGGGCGCGCGCATGTCGGCCGGCGTGTAGGTGTCGATCTTGGCCAGCTCGTAGGTCAGCTTGGCGTTCTTGCAGTCGTAGAGCAGGCCGGACCAGTTCACGACCACCTCCTGGTGGTCCTCGAAATGCGAGGTGCCAGCAACGGCGTGGTGCTTGATGGCCGTGAGCTTTCCCGAGGGCTCAGCGCCGAGCGACACGGTCTGGATCGTTTCGGGACGATAACTGAAGGTGAACATCTGGTCGCGTGTTAGCGACACGCGCACGGAGCGCTCCAGCGTCTGCGACGCCAACACCGCGAGGTAAAGCTGGTAGGCGGGACGAAGCCCCGAGCCGAAGCCGCCGCCCATGAAGGCGTTGACGATCTTGACCTTGTCCTTGCTCAGCCCGAATACACTGCAGACGTAGGCCTGGTTGCTCTGCGACCCCTGTGTCTTGTCGTAGATCGTCAGGCTGCCGTCGTCCTCCCGGACCACCGTGCTGGCGAAGGGCTCCATCGGGTTGTGGTGCTCCACGGCGACGCGGTACTGACGCTCGATCTTCACTGCGGCGGCATCGAACGCGTCGTCGGCCTTGCCGCGGGGGCTCGGCGGCGGCGCGATGCCGGAACGGCGCTTTGGCGGCACGTAGGATTGCCCCTTCACCGCCTCGAGATCGGTGATGTGCTCCTCGCTTTTATAGGTCGCCGTGACCAGCGCAGCGCCCTCGCGCGCCGCTTCGAACGTCTCGGCAACGACCAAGGCGATCGGCTGGCCGCTGTACAAGATCTTATCGTCGTAGAGCGGGCGGAACGGCTTGCCGGGAGGGCCGATCATGTCCTTGTAGTTGTAGCTCAGCCACGCCGTGCGGGCCCGGTGCTCGTGCGTCAGCACGTCGACGACGCCGGGGACCTCCGTCGCCCTGCTGACGTCGATCGCGGTGATGCGGCCCTTGGCGATCGCGCCGCAGACGACGTAACCGTGCAGGAGACCGGGCGCGGCGTATTCCGCCGCGTACTTCGCGCCGCCCGTGACCTTGAGCGGCCCATCGACACGGCTGGTCGCGCGGCCGATGTAGGGAACATTGCTATCGTGGGTCATGATCGATTCTCGACTGCCCAGCCATGTGCCGGACTGTTTGAGCTAAAACGAAACCTTGCAGAGGTACCTTAATTAGGTCGAAGGCGCCGGGAGCGGCTTCTCACCGATCCAGCCTTGTCTTCAGACGATGGTCTTGTCGGCGATCGGCTGCGGCGTGCCGTCGGCGGCCTGCTTCAGCGCGCGGACGATGGCGCGGCGCGCCAACGGGATCTTGAAGCCGTTCTGCGACTGCGGCACCGCGCCCTCGAGAAGCGCGTCGGCGAACTTGCCGAAGGCCTCGGGGCTGGGAGCAGCGCCCGTCAGCAGGGCCTCGGCCGCCGGCAGTCGCCACGGCTTGTGGGCGACGCCGCCCAGCGCGATCCGCGCCTCGGCGATCGCGTCGCCCTCCCTCCGCAAAGCCGCCGCGACGGACACGAGGGCAAAGGCGTAGGACGCGCGGTCGCGCAGCTTCAGGTAGGTGTAATGCTTCGTGAAGTCCTCGTCGGGAAGGTCGACGGAGGTGATCAGTTCGTCGCACTCGAGGGTCGTGTCGGTCTCCGGCGTATCGCCCGGCAGGCGGTGGAAGTCGAGGATCGGGATCGCGCGCTCACCGCTCGGGCCGCGCACATTGACCGTCGCGCCGAGCGCCGCCATGGCGACGTTCATGTCCGACGGGTTGGTGGCGATGCACTGCGCGCTGGTGCCGAGGATGGCGTGGATGCGGTTGACCCCGCCGACCGCCGGGCACCCGGTGCCGGGCTGGCGCTTGTTGCAAGGCGTGTCGACGTCGTAGAAGTAATAGCAGCGTGTGCGCTGCAGCAGGTTACCACCTGTGGTCGCGGCATTGCGCAGCTGCGGCGAGGCACCCGACAGGATCGTGTTGCGCAGCAGCGGATAGCGTTGACCGATCCGCTCATCGTAGGCGCAGGTCGAGTTCGTGACCAGCGCGCCGATGCGGAGGCCGCCGCCCGGCACGTCGGCGATCTCGCGCAGTGCGAGCGCGTTGATGTCGACGAGGCGCTCGGGCCGCTCGACATTGTATTTCATGAGGTCGACGAGGTTGGTTCCCCCGGCGATAAACTTGACGTTGGTACCGCTTTTCTCGCGAACGGCGGCCTCGGCATCGGCCGCGCGGGTGAAGCTGTAGCGGTTCATCAGGCGGCCACCTTCGCGGTCTTGGCACCCTCGCCCATCACCTGCTCGATCGCGGCGAGGATGTTCGAGTAGGCGCCGCAACGGCAGAGGTTGCCGCTCATCAGCTCCCGGATCTCATCAGGCGTCGTGGCGTGACCTTCCTTGATCATGCCGACGGCGGAGCAGATCTGCCCGGGCGTGCAGTAGCCGCACTGGAAAGCGTCGTGCTCGATGAACGCGTCCTGCATGGGGTGGAGCGCGCCGACCGAGCCCAAACCCTCAATCGTGGTGACGGCCTTGCCGTCCTGCATGACGGCGAGCGCCAGACACGAGTTGATGCGCATGCCGTCGACGAGCACGGTGCAGGCGCCGCACTGGCCGTGATCGCAGCCTTTCTTGGAGCCGGTGAGGTGGAGCTGCTCGCGCAAAGAGTCGAGCAGCGACGTCCAGGGCTCGACGTCGAGGTGGACCGGTCGGCCGTTGATATGAAGATCGATGCCGATCGCAAGCCTACGATCGGGCGCAGTCACGGTCGTCATATTCATCTCCAAAAAAATGATCGCTAGGTTTCGAAAACGCAGACGAAGGTGGAGCGTCGAGCATATCCCGATCGCGACCCTGCGCATCGCTTGAACGTGAACGGCACGCCGATCCTCACGTTCCTCAGCTATTTTAAAGAGCGGTGGTGGTTGGTCACATGGACGGACGCCGGAGCGGCAACGCGCGAAATAAAGGGCGGGCGGGGGAACGCAAGTCAGCGTCATTCACCCAATGGAGCTTCGCCAGCCACCGCGCTTTGAACGACTACTGTAAAAAAGCAAGCAGGTCTTCGGTGAGACGCTGCGCGTGCGTGATCGGCAAACCGTGGGGGGCGCCCGCGTAGACCTTCAGCTCGGCGCCGGCGATCATCTCCGCCGCCACCTTGCTCGAAATGTCGAGCGGCACGGTCTCGTCGCTGTCGCCGTGAATGATCAAGGTGGACACTTGGAAGGCCGCCATGTCAGCGCGCAGGTCGGTTTCGCCGAAGGCGCGCACGCATTCGAGCGTCGCCTTGGGGCTCGCCAGCATCGCGAGGTTCAGGGCCCATTGCAGCGCAGCGCTCGACACCGGCGAGGACATGAGGCCGACGCCGAAGACCTTCTTGAAGAAGTCCTGCAGGAAGTGCGGGCGGTCTTGCTCGAGTCCCTTCACGATGCCGTCGAACAGGTCCTTGGGGGCGCCGTTAGGGTGGTCGGGAGTCTTCAGCAGGAAGGGGCAGATCGACGAGACCAGCACCACCTTAGAGACGTCCCTGCCGCCGTGGCGCGACATGTAGCGGGCGATCTCGCCGCCGCCCATCGAGAAGCCGACAAGCGCGACGTCCTTCAGCGCAAGGCCGGCGATGATCGCGGCGAGGTCGTCCGACATCGTGTTGTAGTCGTAGCCCGTCCAGGGTTGGTCCGAGCGGCCGAATCCACGGCGGTCATAGCTGATCACTCGGAAGCCGGCGGAGGCCAGCGCCGGACCCTGGGCCTCCCACATGTCGGCATCGAGCGGCCAGCCATGAATAAGAACGACTGGGCGGCCTTGCCCCCAGTCCTTATAATAGAGCCGGGTGCCGTCCTCAGCCTTGATAAAGGGCATGCGTGCCTCGGTTTGCGGATCGGAGTCGATGAACAGGGAGAGCGCATGTCCGTTCCCATCCACATCCTGTGAGCGGGATCACGAGCAAGGTGTTGACCTGCCCCCGAACTCTCATCCAGCCGCGATTAGAGCCTGCCTGGTTGATAC
>CAXTQM010000191.1:0-5670 GCA_964246205.1 uncultured Beijerinckiaceae bacterium
TCCTCGCACAGGGCGGGATCGTCGCCTCCAGCAGCGGCAGGCCGAACCCTTCGGTGCGCGAAGGGAAGGCGAAGCAGAGCGCCCCGGCGAAAAGCGCGGCAAGGTCGTCGTCGCTGACGAAGCCGATCGTGTGCACGTTGCGCGCCGGCTCGGTGGGCCGGTCGGTCTCGGCGAAGATCGAGGCGCTGCCGCCCGACAGCACGAGGTCGAGGCCGAGCGCGTCGAGCGCCGGCGCCAGCCCGAGCAGCAGGTCGATCTGTTTGTGACGGGCGCGGCTGCCGAGCGCGAAGACGTAGGGGCGCGGGAAGCGACCGGGTGCGGAAAACGACGAGGCGCGGGCATCCCAGCGCAGCGCGTGTTCGTGGCCGTTGGCGATCACCTGCGCCTGGCGCAAGCCGGTGACGCCGAAGCCGCGCAGCATGGCGGCGGAGAAGGCGGAGACTGTCGTGACCGCCCGGCTGCGCCGCGCCAGCACCGGGAACAGCGCCTTGTAGGACAGGCGAAAGGCGCGCGAGTAGCTCGTCGGCTCCAGGAACACGTTGGCGTCGTGCATGCACACGATCTGCCGGCCGTGGGCGAGCGGGCCGAGGTTGGCGAAGTTCACGAGGCCGCCAGTCGCCATGGCAGGCAGCACCGCCTGCTCCCAGAGATGGCCGGTGCCGCGCTTGGCCTTGCGCACCGTGATCGCATCGAGGCTCGGCGCCGCTTCGCAGTCGGCCGGCAGCAGCAGCTCCCAGCGCATGGTGCGCGCCAGCGTCTCGTCACGCGCAAGCGCGGCATCGAGCGAGCGGGTGATCTCGCCGGCGTAACGCTGCACGCCGGTCTGCGGCTGCGTCAGGTAGCGTCCGTTGATCGACCACGGGAACGGGCTCATTCCGCCGCCTCCGCGTAGGCGATGTCGGGTACCGGCGTGCGGCGGCCGGTGAGCTCGCGCATCGTGGCCTCGACGAAGGTCGAGAAGCGCTCGCGGAAGACGTCGCTGGCGAAGCTCTTGGCGTGCCGGCGAATACGCTGGGGATCGAAGTCGTTCTCGATGGCTTCGTTGCGCGCGATGGCGTGCTCCAGCGCCTCGACTGTCTGCTCGGCGAAGAACGTGCCGGTCTGCCCCTCGATCACCGTATCGAGCGCACCGCCGGAGCCGTAGGCGATCACCGGCCGGCCTGCGGCCATCGCCTCCAGCGGCACGATGCCGAAATCCTCCTCGCCGGGGAACAGCAGGGCGCGGCAGTTCTGCGTGAGGCTCTGCAGCTCCTCGAACGAGGCCCAGCCCCGGAACTCGACTGTCGGGCCGGCCATGGCGCGCAGCCGCGCCATTTCCGATCCGGTGCCGACCACGACCAGCTGGCGGCCGAGCCGCGTGCAGGCGGTCACGGCGAGATCGACGCGCTTGTAGGGCACGAGCTGGCCGGCGCAGAGATAGAAGTCGCGCCGCGGCGCGTCGGCGATGGTGAAAGCCTCGACGTCGACCGGCGGGAAGATGACGGTGCTGTCGCGCCGATAGGCCTTGGCGATCCGTCGGCCGATGAAAGTAGAGTTGGCGACGAAACGGTCGACGCGGGCGGCCGAGGACATGTCCCAGGCGCGCAGGAACGGCATGGTGATCGACATGGTGAGGCGCGTCAGGCGGCCGGATTTGCCGCGATACGTGTGGTACTGGTCCCACAGGTAGCGCATCGGCGAGTGACAATAGCAGATGTGCACCGCGTCGGGATGGGTGACGATGCCCTTGGCCGGCCCCGACTCGCTCGAGATCACCAGGTCGTAGCCGGTGAGGTCGAGCTCCTCGAGCGCCATCGGCATCAGCGGCAGGTACTTCTGGTACAGCGTCGCGGCGAACGGCAGCCGTCCGATGAACGTGGTGGTGATGCGATGCCGGTTGATCAGCGCGCTGGTCTTCTCCGGGCGGTAGACGTGCGTGAAGATGTCCGCCTGAGGATACAGCCGGCAGAATTCCTCCAAAACCTTCTCTCCGCCGCGCATACCGACGAGCCAGTAATGGACGATTGCGACACGCATGAAGCCATCCTTTGCGTCACAACCTAAGCACGCAATCGTTACCGGCCTGTGCGGACGAGCGGCTCCGAGCGATCGTTAGCCTTGAAACGATGTTAACCATTTCTCCATCGATGCGAAAAGTCTGTTTTATACTTCCTTCAAGCTTGTGCGGGAGACATGACCGATCGCATCGTTGCAGGACCTCCATGACGCAGATCGAGGCGCGACCAGGAGGCGAGCTTTACCTTCGGCCCGAAGCCCGACGGCTGACCGACAGCCTGACCGTGGCCCGGAGCGCGTTCTGGAATATCGCCGGGCGCGCCGGCCCGATGCTTGTCGCCGTCGTCGCCACGCCGTTCCTCGTCGCGGAGCTGGGTCCGACGCGTTGGGGCCTGTTCGCGCTCGCGCTCAGCCTCATCGGCATCTTCGGCATCTTCGATTTCGGCATCGGCCGCGCCCTTACCAAGCTCCTCGCCGAGCGGCTCGCGGTGGGCGAGATCGGCGACGCCTCAGCGTTGACGCGGACCGGCCTGCTGTTGCTGACGCTGCTCGGGATCGCCGGCGCCGCAATCCTCGCCTGCCTGGCGCACCTCTGGGTCGACCATGGCCTGCACGTCGCGCCCGCCGAGCGCGACGAGGTGCTGCACGCCGTCTACGTGCTCTGCCTCGCGGTGCCGTTTGTGATCCTCAACGCCGCGCTCTGGGGCGTCATCGCGGCGTTCCAGAAGTTCAAGGCGGCGAACCTCGTCAACATGCCGATCCTGGCGTTCTACTACGTCGGGCCGCTGCTGGTGCTTCATGTCGTCGACAGCCTCGTCGCCGTCATGGCAGTGCTCGTTGGATGCCGTATCGTCATGACGGTTTGTTACTGGTGCATCTGCTTAAAGGAGATGCCGTCGCTGCGCGGCGCCCGAGCGGACTGGCGCCAAGCGCGCGCGCTCGGCAGGCTCGGCGGCTGGATGACGGTGTCGAATCTCGCCTGGCCGATGCTGGTCTACGTCGACCGCTTCCTCGTCGCCTCGGTGCTGTCGGCGGCGGCGGCGGGCTATTACGCCACGCCGAGCGACCTGCTCGGGCGCATGTCGCTGGTCACCGGCGCCGTCATGAACACGGCTTTCCCCGCGATGTCGGCGTCGTTCCGCACCGATCCCGATCACACGGCGGTGCTGGTGCGGCGCTCGGTGCTCGCCATCTCCGCCTTGCTGTTCGTGCCCTCGCTCGTCGCTGTCGCCTTCAGCCACGAGATCCTGTCGCTGTGGGTCGGTGCGGCCTTCGCCGCCCACGCGGGCACCGTGATGCAATGGCTGGCGCTCGCCATGATCCTCGGCGCGGCCGACAGCGTCGTCTCCGGCTTCGTCGATTCGATCGGCCGGCCCGACGTCAACGCCAAGTTCTCGCTGTTCGAGCTCGCGCTCTACGTGCCGACGCTGATCGTCTTGCTGCGGATGTTCGGCATCGAGGGCGCGGCGGTGGCCTGGTCGCTGCGCATCGGCGCCGACCTTTGCGTGCGTGCCGCAATCGCCGGACGTCTCGTTCCGACGCTGCGTCCCGTTCTGGTACGGGTGCTGGGCGTCGTCGCCGTCGCCACCTTGGCATTGGCCTTCCCGCTCCTCGCCGGGTCGGCGGCGGAACGTATCCCGCTGATGCTGGTCTCGACAGCGGTGTTCGGCCTGGCGCTCTGGACGTGGGGGGTCGACGCCTCCGAGCGAGCGATCTGCACCACGCGCCTTCGCTTTCGCGAGGCGATGTAAAGGATCGCTTAACCAAGACTGCAATCGTTTGGTTCGGACCGGGTCCCGCGGCGCCGTAGGGCACGGCGGCTGCAGCGCGCGGCGGGACTTGAGACGAAAGGTGCAGGATGGATCATCGACGCCTGATCGCGGTCGCCGTGTGCCTCGCGCTGACGGCCTGCGACCAGAGCCCTGCGGCGTCGGGCGATCCATCGCGCCTCGATCTGTCGCAGTATCGCCAGACCTTCAGCGAGAATTTTCAGCATCTCGACGTTTCGGCCTGGGGGCCGGGCACGCGCTGGATCGCCCATACGCCTTGGCACGGAGACTTCGGCGACGCGGCCTTCGCCGATCCCGAGCCGGGCTTCCCATTCCAGACCGCCAGCGGCATCCTGCGCATCGAAGCGCGCGAGGATCTCGCGGGCAAATGGCAATCGGGCCTGCTCAGCTCGCGCGACAAGCAGGGGCCGGGCGCCACCGGCTTCGCGCAGCTCTACGGCTACTTCGAGATCGAGACCAAGCTCCCGCCGGGGCCCGGCACCTGGCCCTCATTCTGGCTGTCGGGCATCGGCAGCAAGCCCGGCGCCGAGATCGACGTCTTCGAGTATTACGGCATGGCACCCGAAAGCTACCATGCCAACGTCCACGTCTGGTACGATGGCCAGCAGCTCTTCGGCGACGGCAAGGTCGTGGCCATTCCTTCCGGCACGGCGACGTCCGACTTCAACCGCTACGGCGTGGCGGTCGATCCCGATTGGGTGACGTTCTACTTCAATCGGAAACAGGTTTGGCGCACGCCGACCCGGCCTGAGTACCGCCAGCCGCTGTCCCTGCTGGTGGACCTCGGGCTCGGATCGGGCTGGCCGATCGACAAGACGCCGAACCCGTCCTTCATGTACGTCAAGTCCATCGCCGCCTACGCACGCCGATCATGACAAAGCTAGGTTTGTCGCCTTACCAGACCGAGAGGTGCGGTCCATGAAGATCCTCCACATCGCCAAGCACTGCCGCGACGCCAACGGCAACGTCAACGTCGCCATCGATCTCTCCTGCGCGCAGGCTGCGGCGGGGAACGAGGTGGTGTTCGCCAGCGACGGCGGCATCCTGCAGCCGCTTCTCGAGGTGCGCGGCGTCGAGATCCTGCGTGTAAGGCAGGACGGTCGATCGCTCGCTCCCGTGCGCGACCTCGCCAGGCTCGTCGCGTTCTGCCGACGCTTCCGCCCGGACGTGATCCACGCCCACATGGTGGCAAGCGCCCTCTTCGGATATGTCGCGGCCCGATCCTGCGGCGCGCGGCTGGTCACCACCGTGCACAACTCCTTCGACCGTCAGAGCGACCTGATGCGCGTCGGCGATGCCGTGATCGCCGTCAGCCACGCCGAGAAGGAGCTCCTGATCCGCCGCGGTTTCGACCCGCGCCGCCTGACCTGCATCCTGAACGGGCCGGCGGGCTCGGCGCGTGAGTCGCTCGCCGAGGAGGCGCGCGCGTTCCCGACGCCATGCGTCACGATGGTTTGCGGACTGCACCGCCGCAAAGGCGTCGCCGACATGCTCGACGCTTTTGCCGCCATCACGCATCGCCACCCCGCTTGGCACCTGAACATCATCGGTGAAGGTCCGGATCGCGAGGAACTCGCCCGCGCTATCGCCGACCAGGGGCTGGAACGCGCGCATCTCGTCGGCGCGGTGCCACATCCCAAGCGCTACCTGGAGATGTCGGCCATCTTCGCCCTGTGCTCCTACGCCGAACCCTTCGCCCTTTCGACGCTGGAGGCACGCGCCGCGGGTTGCGCCGTGATCGGCTCCGACGTCGGCGGCACGCCCGAGGCCCTCGGCTTCGGCGAGGCCGGGCTGCTGTTCGAGGCCGGCGACCGCAACGCCCTGCGCGACCATCTCGACCGGCTCATGGGTGACGAGCGCGAGCTGGCGCTGGCTCGCGGGCGGG
>CAXTQM010000192.1:0-5645 GCA_964246205.1 uncultured Beijerinckiaceae bacterium
ACCAAGACGATCGCCACGGGCCAGCGCCAGCTGCCGGCGAAGCGCGGCACGACGAGGGAGAGAGGAGTCCCGTCGTTCACGGCTTGGCGTCGCCGCTCCCGGGTGCTGGGCCGGCGGCAGGCGCCTTCTTGCCGCCGTCGAGCGCGACAAGGCCGATCTTCAGATAACCCTCGTCGCGGAGCTCGTTCATCAGGCCCATCAGGTCGCCGTAGCTGACCGCCTTGTCGGCGCGCACGAAGACGCGCTTGTCCTTGTCGCCACCGGTCGCGCCGGCGAGGGCACTACCGAGCGCATCGCGGCCGATCGGATCGTCGCCGAGCGTCAGCGTCTTGTCCTCCTTCAGGGTCACGAAGATCGGCTTGTCGGGCCGCGGCGTCGGGACCGCGGTGGAGGCCGGCAGGTCGACGTTGACGTCGACGGTCGAGAGCGGCGCCGCCACCATGAAGATGATGAGCAGCACCAGGATCACGTCGATGAAGGGCGTGACATTGATCTCGCCGTTGACCTCGAGATCGTCGCCGTCGCCGCCGGTGGAGAGCCGGACCGCCATGCTATTCCGCCGCCCGGCGGGGCGCCGCGCGGACACCGCGGTCGAGGTCGCGCGACAGCAGGCGCAGCACCTCCGTCGAGGCGTCGGCGAGCACCTGGCGGTAGCCGGTGATGCCGCGGGCGAACATGTTGTAGATGATGACGGCGGGAATGGCGGCGACGAGACCGGTGGCGGTGGCGAGCAGCGCCTCGGCGATGCCCGGCGCGACCACGGCGAGATTGGTCGTGTTGGTCTTCGAGATGCCGATGAACGAATTCATGATGCCCCAGACCGTGCCGAAAAGGCCGACGAAGGGCGCCGTCGAGCCGATGGTGGCAAGCAGGCCGGTGCCGCGGGCCATGGCGCGGCCGGCGCGCGCCTCGATGCGCGAGAGCAGGGCCGCCGCGCGTTCCTTGACACCCTCGGCGGCAAGACCCTGCGAGCGCCGGCTCTCGTCGAGCGCGGCGGCGACAAGGCGGCCGACCACCGTATCGTCCTCGCCAAAATGCGAAATCGCCTCGCCCAGCGTCGGCGCGCGTGACAATTCGCCGAGCGCCGCCTGGGCGCGGCGGCGCGCGCCGAGCAGCTCGACGGCCTTAGCGAGCAGCAGCGTCCAGGTGACGAGCGACGCGAAGGCGAGCCCGATCATTACGGCCTTTACGACGACGTCGGCGTTCATGAACATGCCGAAGGGCGACAGATCATGCGGGATCAGCGTCGAGCCTGTGCCGGACGAAGCCTTGGTGCCGGGGGTGACGTCGGTCGAGACCGGCGTTGCGGCCGGCGCCGTCGATCCTGTTGCCGGAACGGCCGGGCTCGCCGTCGTGTCAGGCGCCGGCGTGCCGGATTTGGCCGCAGCAGGAGGGATCGAGGTGGCAGGCGATGCCGCGGTTCCGCCAATCTGAGCCTGCGACGGCGGCGTACAGATCAGAAAGGCGACCGCCAAGATCGGGAAGAACTTCCCGGTCCGCGCCCGTGCAATGCCGGCCATACGAAAGTAACTCCTGAGTTCATTCCAGGCGAGCGCAAGCAACGTGCAAGCGTCGCATTGCTCACCGACGCCGGGCGTTATGGTTTGCGCACGGCAAAAGTACAAGGCCCGCCGGCGCACACACCGCCGTTATTCGGAAGCCTTCGAAAGACGTCGTTCGCCGCGGCTCGTGCCGCAGCCTGCCTCAGCTCCGCGACACCATTCGCGCCAGCAGCTTGGAGGTGTAGTCCACCATCGGCACGATGCGCGCGTAGTTCAGCCGCGTCGGGCCGATCACGCCGAGCACGCCGACGATACGCTGCTGCCCGTCGCGGAACGGCGCCGCGATCATGGACGAGCCCGACAGCGAGAACAGCTTGTTCTCCGAGCCGATGAAGATGCGCACGCCCTCGCCGCCCTCGGCGCGAGCGAGAATGTCGATCACGTCCTTCTTGGTCTCAAGGTCGTCGAACAGCAGCCGGATGCGCTCGAGGTCCTCCATCGCCTTGAGATCGGTCAGCAGGTTGGCCTGGCCGCGCACGATGAGCTTGGCCTCGCGTCCCGCGCCTTCCGCCCAGGAAGCGAGGCCGGCGTCGACCAGGCGCTCGGTGAGTTCGGAGAGCTCGCGCTCGGCCGCCTTGCGCGAGGTCTCGACGTCGAGACGGACCTCGCCGAGCGTGCGGCCGCGGATGCGCGCATTGAGGTAGTTGCCCGCCTCGACCAGCGCCGAGCCCGGCAGATCGGCGGCGATCGGCAGCACGCGGTTTTCGACGCCGCCGTCTTCGCCGACCAGCACAGCGAGCGCCCGCTCCGGCTCGAGGCGGATGAATTCGATATGCTTGAGGCGGGCGTTGTCCTTGCTGGTCACGACAACGCCGGCGCCGCGCGTCATGCCCGAGAGCATGGTGGTGGCCTCGGTGAGGATCGTCTCGAACGAGCGATCGACCCCGCCATACCCGAGCTGCGCCTCGATGCGGCGGCGCTCGTCCTCGTCGATGTCGCCGATCTCGAGCAGCGCATCGACGAAGAAGCGCAGGCCGATCTCGGTCGGCAACCGGCCGGCCGAGGTGTGCGGGGCGAAGATCAGCCCGCTCTCCTCCAGCGCCTGCATGACGTTGCGGATCGAAGCCGGCGACAACGGAGTCGGCAGCAAGCGTGAGAGGTTGCGCGAGCCCAAAGGCTCGCCAGTGGCGAGGTAACTTTCGACGATGCGCCGGAAGATATCGAGCGAGCGCTGATTGAGGCTGCGCAACGCTCCGGCGTCGCGCAAGGCCTCCTGTGCGGCCAGTTCGAGCGGCGTGGTCATCGCCCGACTCTACGCCCGGCATCCGCGCTGGCAAGTCGGACACCGCCTGCGCTAGTGCACTGACCCTGACGCATGGGTCACGGCGAGCTTTGTCCTGATGGCGTCGCAGTGTCTGTCCATACGAAGCCCTCCGGCTTTTGCAGGTTGCGGCGACAAAGCGGGTGATGGTCTTTCCGAGGTTATCGACGGAGCGGAAGACGCCACGTTTCAGGCTCTGCCGGATGAGCCTGGAGACGAAGCCTTCGACAGCGTTGATCCGTCGTCATCAGCGAGCTCGTCCATGATGGCGGCTCGACCGTCATCCACGGACCGGACCTTTGCGCTTATCCCGCCAACGCCGCTTCCAGGGCAAGCAGCTCCGGCGGCAGCTCGCTCTCGAACTCGAGGATCTCGCCGGTTACCGGGTGCTCGAAGCCGAGCACGGCGGCGTGCAGCGCCTGACGCTGGCCCAACGCTTCCAGCGCGGCGCGGGCCGCGGGGGTGAGCCGGCTGACCTTGGACTTGAAACCCTTCGCGTAAAGCGGGTCGGCCAGCACAGGGTGGCCGAGATGGGCCATGTGCACGCGGATCTGGTGGGTGCGGCCGGTCTCGAGGTGGCAGGCGACGCGGCTCGCCACCGGCGCGTCGGCCGGGCCGAACTCGCGCTCCGTCCGCCAATGCGTGATCGCCGAGCGGCCGCGCTCCTCGGACACCACCGCCATGCGCAGGCGATCCGTCGAATGCCGGCCGAGCGGCGCGTCGACGCTGCCGAACGGCCGCGCCGGCCGGCCCCAAAGGAAGGCGACGTAGCTGCGCGTCAGCGGCAGCGTGCGGCCGTGATCGGCGAAGAGGCGGGAGAGGCCGTGGTGCGCGGCGTCCGTCTTGGCCACGACCAGCAGGCCGGACGTGTCCTTGTCCAGCCGGTGCACGATACCCGGACGGCGCACGCCGCCGATGCCCGAGAGGCTCTCGCCGCAATGGTGGATCAGCGCGTTGACCAGCGTGCCGCTGGCGTGGCCCGGCGCCGGGTGCACCACCAGTCCGGCCGGCTTGTCGATCACCACGAGATGCGCGTCCTCGTGGACGACCGTCAGCGCGATGGCCTCGCCCTGCGGCTCCGCCTCCTCGGCGGGCGGCACCAGCAGCGCCACCGCCTCGCCCTCCTTGAGCTTGCGATTGCCGTCCAACACCGTCACGCCGTCGATCGTCAGGCAGCCGGCTTCGATCAGGCCCTTGGCACGGGTGCGCGACAGCACCACCTCCTGCGCCTTGGCGGCCGCGGTCACGGCGACGTCAAGCCGCTGCCCGTCCCCGGTCTCGCCGGCCGTGAAGGACATCGTCTCGCCCGCGGCGGCGTCCAGATCCTCGTGCTCGCTCACGGCTTGTCTCGGGTGAGCCGCAACCGCTAACGAAGGCGCACTCCCGCCTCAAGGCCGCTGATGTCCTTCTTCGCGCTGTACCGCCGTGTCCTCGGTCTCCTGTCGGGCGAGAAGCGCACCGTGGCGCTGCTCGTCTTCGGCGCGGTCGCGCTGGTCGTCACCCAGTTTGCCGAGCCGGTTCTGCTCGGGCGGCTGATCAACACCCTGACCTCGGGCGTGAAGGATGGCCACCGGCTGCAGTTTGCGCAGACGGTGCCGCTGCTCGCCGCCTGGATGGGCTTTGCCATCGCGTCGATCGCCGCCGCGGTCATGGTGTCGCTGCTGGCCGATCGCCTGGCGCATCGCCGCCGCCTGGCCACCATGGCGCTGTTCTTCGAGCACGCGCTCGAGCTGCCGATGAGCTTCCACTCGGCCACCCATTCCGGGCGCTCGCTCAAGATCATGATCGAGAGCTCGACCGGCATGTTCGTCGTCTATCTCAGCCTGTTTCGCGAGAACCTTGCCGCCCTGCTCTCGCTGGTTGTCGTGCTGCCGCTGTCGCTCTGGCTCAACTGGCGGCTCGGGTTGCTGCTCGCGGGGCTGGTCGCCCTGTCGGGTCTCGTGGCGACCTTCGTGCGCCGCCGCACCGAGGCGCTGCAGAACGAAGTCGAGGGGCACAATTCCAGCCTCGCCGCCCGCGCCTCCGACGTGCTCGGCAACGTGCCGGTGATCCAGAGCTTCACCCGTGTCGGTCTCGAGACCAGCGCGATGCGGACCATGAGCCGGGACCTGCTCGACGCGCAGATGCCCGTGCTGTCGTGGTGGGCGATGGCCGTCGTCTGTGGCCGCGCGGCATCGACCATCACGCTGCTGCTGGTCTTCGTCTGCGGCACGGCGCTGTACCTGCACGGCATCGGCACCATCGGCGGCATCGTTATGTTCATGAGCTTCGCCAGCCTTCTCATCGCCAGGCTCGAGCAGCTCGTGAATTTCTCCAACACGCTGTTCCTACAGGCCTCCAAGCTGCGCGACTTCTTCCTGGTGCTCGACACCACGCCGCAGGTCGCCGAAAGGCCGGGCGCGAGAGACCCGGGCCGCCTGCGCGGCCGCGTCGCCTTCGAAGACGTCGCCTTCGCCTACCCCGCACCCGGCGAACGGGCGCTCGCACCGGCGGTGCACGACCTCTCCTTCGTCGCCGAGCCCGGCGAGACGGTCGCGCTCGTCGGCGCCACCGGCTCGGGCAAGTCGACGACGCTCGGCCTGCTGCACCGCGCCTTCGATCCCGATGTCGGCCGGATTACCATCGACGGCATCGACATCCGCGACCTGACGCTCGACGCGCTGCGCCGCAACATCGGCGTGGTGTTTCAGGAGCCGATGCTGTTCGACCGATCGATCGAGGAGAACTTGCGCATCGGCAAGCCGGACGCCACCGGTGCCGAGGTGGCGACCGCCTTGGAGCGCGCCCAGGCCGCCGAATTCGTCGGACGCACGGCACGGGGC
>CAXTQM010000193.1:0-5623 GCA_964246205.1 uncultured Beijerinckiaceae bacterium
GCGGTGGCGATGATGGTCAGCGAGCCGCCCTCCTCGATGTTGCGGGCGGCGCCGAAGAAGCGCTTGGGCCGCTGCAGGGCGTTGGCGTCGACGCCGCCGGTCAAAACCTTGCCCGAGGACGGCACGGTGGTGTTGTAGGCGCGACCGAGACGCGTGATCGAGTCGAGCAGGATGATGACGTCGCGGTTGTGCTCGACGAGACGCTTGGCCTTCTCAATCACCATCTCGGCCACGGCGACGTGGCGCGTCGCCGGCTCGTCGAAGGTCGAGGCGACGACCTCGCCCTTCACCGAGCGTTGCATGTCGGTGACCTCTTCCGGCCGCTCGTCGATGAGCAGCACGATGAGGTAGGCCTCGGGATGGTTGCGCGAGATCGACTGCGCGATGTTCTGCAGCAGCACGGTCTTGCCGGTGCGCGGCGGCGCCACGATCAGCGCGCGCTGGCCGAAGCCGATCGGCGCCACGATGTCGATGACGCGAGAGGACAGGTCCTTGCGGGTCGGGTCCTCGATCTCGAGCTTGAGCCGGCGGTCCGGGTAGAGCGGCGTCAGATTGTCGAAATTGACCTTGTGGCGGACCTTCTCCGGCTCCTCGAAATTGATCGTGTTGACCTTGAGAAGGGCGAAGTAGCGTTCGCCCTCCTTGGGGGAGCGGATCAGCCCTTCCACCGTGTCGCCGGTGCGCAGGCCGAAGCGGCGTATTTGGCTGGGGCTAACGTAGATGTCGTCGGGCCCGGCGAGATAGTTGGCATCGGCCGAGCGCAGGTAGCCGAAGCCGTCCTGCAGCACTTCGACGACGCCGAGACCGACAATTTCGATCTCGCGGCCGGCGAGCTGCTTGAGGATGGCGAACATCAGTTCCTGCTTGCGCAGGGTGGAGGCGTTCTCGACCTCGTATTCCTCGGCAAAAGCGACGAGCTCTGATGGCGACTTGTCCTTCAAGTCGGCAAGCTTGATCTCCTTGGGCCCGTCGCGGGGTGCGATCGGCTCCGAGAAATCGGCCGGACGATCGAGATCCTCGACGGCGGCGTCGGTCGTGGCGGCGTCTGACATGATCGTTGACCTGGGATCGGCGGGACGTGGATAGTGGGTCGGCGTGGGGAGGCCTGGCGGCTGGTTCGGGATATGAGCCGGGACGCGGGTTGCGCGGGGAGCGCGTGCGTGCGGGCCTGACCGATTGGTGACGCGGAGGTGTTAGGCGCAGCGCCATGGTTTGGCAAGACGTCCCGCGGGCGGAACACCGCTTGACAGCGCCGCGGGCGGACGAGATGCGGCGGTAGCTCAGGCCGCCAGCAGGCGCTGCACCTCGTTGACGAGGTCCTTGAGGTGGAACGGCTTCGACAGGATCTTGGCCTGGCGCGGGGCGTTGTTGTCGGGGTTCAACGCCACGGCGGCGAAGCCGGTGATGAACATCACCTTGATGTCGGGGTCGAGTTCGGTGGCGCGGCGGGCCAGCTCGATGCCGTCCATCTCCGGCATCACGATGTCGGTCAGCAGCAGCTCGAATGGCTCCTCGCGCAGGCGATTGTAGGCGCTGAGCCCGTTGTCGAAGGAGGACACGTCGTAGCCGGCGTTCTGCAGCGCCTTGGCGAGAAAGCGGCGCATGTCGTTGTCGTCCTCGGCAAGCAGGATCTTGCCGTTCACCATGCTCTCGAGATCGGTCATGTGCGCTCTGCGGTCTGTCCGTGGAGAGGTGGCGCGGGGAGGTTAAGGGCGCGTGAAAGCACGAGCGCATCGACAGGGCGCGCGTTGCTTGATGCCACGTTCGCTGCACCTTTAACAGAGCAGTGTTGCGACGGCCGTGTCATATATGCTTGGCTCGGCTGCGAGCGGGAGAGCGGAAGAATGGGCGGCGAGGCCTCGCCGGGAACGGACGGCGGCGCGGGAGATCCCGAGCTCAATCCGCCGTTCGACATAATCGAGCCGGCGCGGCTCGCCTGCCCACTAGTGCTCTCGTCGCCACATTCCGGCTCGGTCTACCCGCGCCGCTTCCTCGACACTGCGCGGCTCGACGCCATCGCCCTGCGCCGCTCCGAGGACGCCTTTGTTGACGAGTTGTTCCGCGGCGCCGCGGCGCTCGGCGCGCCACTCATCCGGGCGCGGTTCCCGCGCGCCTACCTCGACCTCAATCGCGAGCCCTATGAGCTCGATCCGCGGATGTTCGACGGCAAGCTGCCGAGCTACGCCAACACGCGCTCGGTGCGGGTCGCCGGCGGGCTCGGCACCATTGCCCGCGTGGTCGGCGAGGCCCAGGAGATCTACGCGCAGCGCCTCGACGTCACCGAAGGGCTCGCGCGCATCGAGCGATTGTACAAGCCCTATCACGCCGCGTTGCGCGGCCTGGTCGAGCGAGCGCAGCGCCGGTTCGGCTACGCCGTTCTGATCGATTGCCATTCCATGCCTTCGACGCCGACGGTCGCGACCGCGGGCGAGCGGCGCATCAAGACCGATTTCGTCGTCGGGGACCGCTACGGCACCAGCTCGGATGGCAGCTTCGTCGAGCTACTGGAGGCGGCGATGCGCCGGGCCGGCTACATCGTGCAGCGCAACAAACCCTACGCCGGCGGCTTCATCACCGAGCATCACGGCGCGCCGCAATCGGGCGTCCACGCCATCCAGATCGAGATCAACCGCGCGCTTTACATGGACGAGCGCACCATCGAGCGCCTGCCGCGCTTCGACAAGGTGCGGGCCGACATCACCGGGGTGCTCGCGGCGCTGATCGAGGCGGGCGACGTGTCGGGCTTCCGCAAGGCCGCTGCGGAATGAGCGGACCGCAGCCTCCCAAAGAAAGAGGCCGCCGGTGCGATGCACGAGCGGCCCAAGTCTAGGGAGGAAACGCCCAAGGAGGGCATCGGCGACGGCAAATCCCCGCCGCACCGCAACAACATGAATGTGCGTCGCACAAAAAGCAAGCCGCCATACCGCCATTTCGAAGCCCGTGTCATTCCTGCACATCCGCCGTCGCGGGCCGCCTCTACAACCGGCGGTATTGTTGCGGCAAGCCCTGCGCCGTGGCACTTGCCCGTTCGAACGCCTCGTATTCGGTCGGAGACCGCCATGTCCGCAGTCGACTTCGCCGCCTTCGTCGACCGGCTCGGCGACGCGGCGAGCGAGACGATCCTGCCGTTCTTCCGCACCGCGATCGGCACCGAGGACAAGAACAAGGGCGGCCGCTTCGATCCCGTGACGGAGGCCGACCGCGCCGCCGAGGTGGCGATGCGGCGCATGATCGAGCGGCAGTTTCCTGAGCACGGCATTATCGGCGAGGAATTCGGCACCAAGAACCCCGAAGCGGAATTCGTTTGGGTGCTCGACCCCATCGACGGCACAAAGGCCTTCATCTCGGGCCTGCCGACCTGGGGCGTGCTCATCGGCCTGCTGCACCGGGGCCGGCCCTGCTACGGCATGATGGTGCAGCCTTTCACCCAGGAGCGCTTCGTCGGCGACGGCACCAAGGCACAGTGGCGCGGCACTGGGCTCGGCCTGTCGCGCGGCATCCGCCGTCTCACCGCGCGCAAATGCGCGACGCTGAAGGAGGCGACGCTGATGACCACGTCGCCGCTGCTCTACACGGAGGACAAGCTCGAGGCGCTGCGCCGGCTCGAATCCGAGGCGCGGCTGACGCGTTACGGCGTTGACTGCTACGCCTTCGCCATGCTGGCGGCTGGCCATGTCGACTGCGTGGTGGAAGCCGCGGTGCAGGCCTACGACGTCGTGGCGCTGATCCCGATCGTCGAGGGTGCCGGCGGCATCTTGACGGACTGGAAGGGCGGGAATGCCTCCAAGGGCGGCGATGTCGTGGCCTGCGGCGACAGGCGACTGCACGAGGAGGTGCTGGCGCGGCTCGGCGCGGCGGGTGGGTAGCGACTAATCATCAGGAATAGTCACGGCTTGAAGGCGGCTGAACGGCGGCGTCGGCGGGAAGGTCTTCGCTGGACGCCCGGTCTCGGCTGCGGCGACCAGCCGGGCGTCGGCGTAGGGTTCGGCGAAGATATCGTTGGCCTTGAACTTCAGGCTGGGTTGTCCCTCATGTGTCGCGCAATAGCGACTCGCTGATTGACGATCGTCGACCGCCAGCTCCGGCCGGCTCTTTCGGGCTGGAAGATTTTCTTAAGGAATGGGTCGACAGCACCGTGTAGCGCGACTTCGATTCCAAGACTTCCTTGCGTCCCAGGGTCTCGATCTCCTCGAGGACGTTGGCCATGTCGACAGCCGTGAGGTTCCCCTCGCGGATAAGCGCCGCTTGGCGCTGCGTCCAAGCGTAGAAATCCTGGTCGTAGAGGTCCTCGCGCGCAGCGCTCGCATCGAGCGACGCCGCCCCGGAGGCGACCAGCTCACGCAAAGGCGATCGGCACCCCGACCTCGCTCACCGCGCGGTCGCGCCAGCCCGTCTCGATGCCTGCAAAGCGCATCGCCGCCTCGCGCGAGGAGAACATGCCGCCGCCGCGGCCGTTCGCTTCCATCGCCAGCCAGCGACCCGCGCGATCCTGACCGACCCTGTAGGTCGGCGCCTCGCCAGTGTCGTCGATCCCGTCATTGCGCATCGTCCCGGCACCCCGTTGCCGCTATGGCACCCTCGCAGACAAAATCCGCGCCACTCGGCGGAGGTTCCACCGCCGGCTTGTGGCGGGGAATCCGACATCCTATGGAGCTACACGACATTACGGGGCGAGACGATCGATCGGTCGAGCGAGCGCGAGCGAGCCAAGGCGGAGGAGCGCAGGCGCCTTGCCGAGGCATTGCGCGCCAACCTGAAGCGTCGCAAGGCCGGTCGTGCCGGCGACAAGGCGGGCGTGGAGGCCTCCAAGCCCGAGCCGCCGGCCGACTTTGAATGAGGACTTGATGGATCGCATTCGCATCACCGGTGGCAACGAGCTGCGCGGCACGATCCCGATCTCGGGCGCCAAGAACGCCGCGCTGCCGCTGATGATCGCCTCGCTGCTGACGCGCGAGACCCTGACCCTGCAGAACGTGCCGAGCCTCGCCGACGTCCGCATGCTGGTGCGCATCCTCGGCCACCACGGCGTCGACTATTCGCAGGACGGCCGCCGCGCCGGCGAGGACCCGCACGCCGCCCGACCGATCCATCTTTCCGCCCGCGAGATCGTGGACATCCGCGCGCCCTACGAGCTGGTGTCGCGCATGCGTGCCTCGTTCTGGGTCATTGCGCCGCTGCTCGCGCGCATGGGCGAGGCCATCGTCTCGCTGCCCGGCGGCTGCGCCATCGGCACCCGACCCGTCGATTTTCTACTGATGGCACTGGAGAAGCTGGGCGCCGACATCCGGATCGAGGCCGGCTACGCCCACGTCAAGGCGCCCAAGGGGCTGCGTGGAGCCGAGATCGATTTTCCCAAGGTGACCGTCGGCGGCACCCACACCACGATGATGGCGGCGGTGCTGGCGCACGGTCACACGCTGATCACCGGCGCCGCCCGCGAGCCGGAGGTCGTCGACCTTGCCGCCTGCCTGACCACCATGGGCGCGCGCATCAAAGGCGCTGGCACCGACCGCATAGAGATCGAGGGGGTGCCGTCGCTCCACGGTGGCTATCATCAGGTGCTGCCGGACCGCATCGAGGCCGGCACCTATGCCATGGCGACCGCCATGGCCGGCGGCGACGT
>CAXTQM010000194.1:0-5612 GCA_964246205.1 uncultured Beijerinckiaceae bacterium
CCTTTGCATCGGCTTCGGAGAGCATCCTCTAGCTCGCGGTTTCCGCGTCCATCGAAAGCGCTGCTTGGATCAACGCAAGATGGGAGTAGCCATGGTGAAGTGCTGCTGCTCCTCAAGCTCCAACATGCCGGCGTCCTTCATGCGCCAACGTTCGGCGCATTCGTCGGCAAGCTCGGCGAGTACGAAGGCGCTATGCTGATCGAGGACGCTCCCGGCGCCATTGCAGGGCAGCCTGGCTCTCCAGGATGACCTTGAGAAAACGAAGGCGACGAGCGTGTAGGCTGCATCCCATACCCAGGCGTAGCGCCCGGGAGCAGGACAACCTGAGACGGGAGCCTCGCTCGCTCGCCTTCGCCTTAATTAACCGGCGCTACTCCGCCGCCACGAGTGCAGTCGAGTCGACGAGCTTGTCGATGGTGATCGGCAGGCTACGGACGCGAACGCCCGTTGCATGGAACACGGCGTTGGCGATCGCCGCGCCGGTGCCGACGATGCCAATCTCACCGAGGCCCTTGACGCCGAGATCATTGGTGAGTTCATCGGGCTCGTCGACGAAGATCACGTCGATCTCTTTGATATCGGCATTCACCGGCACGTGGTACTCGGCAAAATTGTGGTTCATGAAGCGGCCAAGCGCGTGGTCGGTGAAGGTCTCCTCCTCGAGCGCCGAGCCAAGTGCCATTACCACGCCGCCTAGGATCTGGCTACGCGCCGTCTTGGGATTGATGATCTTGCCCGCCGCGACGGCAGGCGCGATTGGCGAGGTTCTCGCTCGGCCCCAGCGCAGGCTCGGGGTTAAGCTCCGGCCATGACAAGAACAAAACGCCAGAGGCTGATCTACCGTCCGACCTAGAGGATCGAGCCGGCTATCTGACGTATGTCTGCTTCTCAAAATCGCCCTTGCCGGTCGAGTCACGTTTGTGGACCCACACCTCGCCGTCCAGCAAAGCATATTTGAGCTCCGTAGGGCGGAAACCGGTCATAGCTCTTGCACGCAGCAAGGGTGCATCCGCGACTGACCCATTTCCCATTTCTCCATCTCAGCCGGATGATTTCGAGAAATGCGATTTGAGAACAGATTTTGGGAAAGCGGCGCCTGCTTCCACTTCCTTTCCCCACTGCGCGCGGCTTTCTCGCTCCACGTTGGTTGTGGGAAGCGAAATGCTATCTGGCAAGGAGTGCCCGGATGCGATCGGCCACGTTGGGATCGACAGGGTTGTAGACGACCATGCCGAGGTCGGGCCGCCCATCGACCGCGAAGCCTGAATATTCCAGCTCGATCGGCCCGAGGAGGGGATGGCGCAGACGCTTGGCGCCCTCGCCGTGGAAGCGCACGTCATTGTCCGCCCACAAGGCTGCAAATTCTGGACTGGTCGTCGATAGCTCGGTGACGAGCTGGCCGACCTCGGACACGGCGCCGGCTCGCGCCGCATCGGCGCGGAACGCGCCGACGACAAAGCGGGCGGTGCTTTCCCAATCTTCCTGCGACCCACGCACGCGGTCGTTGCGGAACACGAGGCGCAGGATGTTGCGCTCCTTGAGCGGCAACGCGCCGTAGTCGGTCAGCACGAGCGCCGCTGCCCGGTTCCATGCCACCACGTCCCAGGTGGCGGTCTTGATGATGGCGGGGCTGACAAGCATCGTGTCGAGCAGGCGTTGTAGGCGCGGGGTCACGGTGTCGGCCGCCTTGTAGCGGACCTCCGGTGGCCGGCCGAGTGCGAGCATAAACAGATGCTCGCGCTCGGCCTCGGTCAGCATGAGCCCGCGCGCGATGCGGTTCAGCACGTCGGGCGACGGAGCGCCGCCCCGTCCCTGTTCGAGCCAGGCATACCAGGTCGGACTGATGTTGGCGCGCTGCGCCACCTCCTCGCGCCGCAGCCCGGGCGTGCGGCGGCGCTGGGTCGGGAAGCCAAACGCATCTGGATCGAGCCGGCTACGACGATCCTTCAGGTAGAGGCCAAGGGAGTTGTCTAGGGTCATCGCCACCGTGAGCCTGTTGGTTTCTATAATAGGAAGATGTCACTACTTTTACTGGATCAAACTGCATTGAATTAGGGGCGATCTGCAACGGAGAAGTTCAATGCGGGTGTTTTTGACGGGTGCGACCGGCTTCATCGGCTCCCACATCATTCCCGAGCTGGTGGATGCCGGACATCAAGTGCTGGGCCTCGTCCGTTCGGATGCCGGCGCCCAGGCGCTGGTGGCGGCAGGAGCCGAGGCGCATCGCGGCGACATTGAGGATCTGGACAGCCTGTCGCGGGGCGCGGCCGGCTGCGACGGCGTGATCCACACCGCGTTCGACCACAATTTCGCGAAGTTTGTGGAGAACTGCCAGAAGGACCGCCGCGCGATTGAGGCGCTTGGCACGGGTCTGGACGGCACAGCCAAGCCGCTCGTCATCACGTCCAGCACCGCAATGGGATCGACTGTGCCAGGAGAGCCGGCATTAGAGGATGCCTTCAACGCTCATAGCCCCAATCCGCGGATCGCCTCCGAGCTGGCGGGGCAGGCATTGTCTGAGCGGGGCATCCACGTCGTCGCGATGCGTAACTCGCAAATCCACGACACGCGCAAGCAGGGCCTGGTCAGCGATGTGATCGAGCTTGCCCGCAAGAAGGGCGTATCGGCCTATGTTGGGGAAGGCACCAACTACTGGTCGGCGGCGCACGTCTCCGATACGGCTCGCCTGTACCGGCTGGCAATGGAGTGGGGCGGAGCCGGTGCGCGCTTTCACGGCACCGCCGAAGGCACGATCAGCTTTCGTGAAATCGCTCAGGCGATTGGTGAGACGTTCGGCTTGCCGGTGAAGTCGGTGAGCGTGGACGAGGCCGGTGCGCATTTCGGCTGGCTCGCGGCGTTCACGCCCAAGGACATGTCGGCGTCCAACACGCTGACGCGTGAGCGGCTGGGCTGGAACCCCGGAGGTCCGAAGCTTCTCGACGATATTCGCGCGATGAAGGCCGGGATTTAAGCCATGGGTGACTGCCGGATCAAGCGCGTCCGCCATGACACGCGTCGACGCACACTTGTCGTCGAGACCGTCGAAAGGCTGACCCCGCACATGGTGCGGATCAGCTTCACCTGCGTCGATCTGGACGGCTTCACTAGCTTGTCATTCGACGATCACGTGAAGCTGCTCTTCCCGGCCGACGATGGCGGCGCGGACCCGATGCGCGATTACACGCCGCGCCGTTTCGACGTGGCTGCCGGCCGACTGACGATCGACTTTGCGGTGCATGACGCCGGGATCGCGACTGCATGGGCGCTGGCCGCCCGCCCCGGCGATCGGCTCGATACTGGGGGCCCACGCGGATCGGCGATCATCCCGGCCGACTTCGACTGGTACTGGCTGGTCGGCGATGAGACGGCGCTGCCGGCGATCGGGCGGTGGGTCGAGGAAGCGCCGGCCAGAGCGATTGTCACCACCATCGTCCTCGTCGAGGAGCTGGCGGATCGGCAGCAGTTTCGAAGCAATGCCGCATGGGTCGGCATCTGGCCCACCCGTAGCGGTGGCGGCGACGATGCAGCGTTGCTGCGCGACGCCATGGCCGATCATGACTTTCCTGCCGGCGAAGGTTTCATCTGGATCGCGGCCGAGGCGGGCGTCGCCCGCGCCCTACGCGGCTACGTTGTCGACGAGCGGGGTCATCCGCGCGAGCGGTTGAAGGCGGGCGGCTATTGGGTTCACGGGCGAGCCGATGCTCACGACAAATTATACGACTGAAGGGCCGCTTTGAATTCACCCTTTTTGGGGCGGAGCTGGCCGCCCCATCGCCGTTTCCTCCTTACGGCGCTCAGCCCTTCCCGGCTATGAACTGCCGAATGAAGGCTTCCGCAGCGCTGTGAGGTAATCTTTGCGAGCGCCAGCCGATGATACCATCGGGCCGGACCAGCGTTGCTTCGTCCTCATCCACGCCAAAAGTGGCTTTGAACGATCGGCAAGCCGGGAACCGAAATCCTCCCCGACCATCACGGTATGGACAGCAACGCGCCGACCCAGCTCGATCCACGCGCGATCGGCCGAGAGCAGCATGTAGTCTCGTCCGAACAGGTGCAGCGTCGATCGCCTTCCGACCTCACCATCTTCCCAAACGTGCGGCGCGCGCGTGCCAGGTTGGCCGGCCCAGACCTGCGGCGGTGCTGCCGAGGGTAGATCAGGCCCGGCTCCCACGACCGCCGCGGAACGGTTGAGCTGGCCGAACTCCATGGCGTCGTTTCCGAACAACGGCTCAGGCATGAACGTCACCGGGGCCCAACGCGCGTAGTCGGGACGCGAGAAGGTCTGCTGATACCGTAGCCAGCCGATCGGCCGACGCTCGGCGTCATAGGTATTAAGCAGCTTGGCGTTGGTTGTGCCGCCCAGCACCGCTGACAGCTTCCATGCCAGGTTCCAGACATCGTCGATGCCGGTATTAGCGCCAAATCCGCCGCGGGTCGGCGGAAGCTGGTGTGCCGCGTCGCCGGCCAGAAAGACGCGGCCCTGCCGGTAATGATCGGCAATCCGGCCGGCCAACTCCCACTTGCCCGTCGTGATGATCTCGAACGGCAGCTCGCGACCGAGCGCACGCAGTACTGCTGCCCGCATCTCCTCCGTGCCGCGCTCGCGCTCGTCGTCGAACATGAGCACCCAGCGACCATCGCCGTAGGTCGTCAGAAACACTTTGAAGCCGACCTGCTCGATTTCGAATTGTTGGGCTCCGCGGTCGAGCACGGCATCGGCATCCGGGCACCGGAACAGGACGCTACGCACCGTCCGCAGATGGCCGACGCCGCTGCGGGTGATACCCAGGCCTTCGCGGATCATGCTGTCGGCTCCATCGCACCCGACGACCCAATCGGCCGTGATTGTCTCCTCATTGCCATTAGCCCGATCACGGACCTTCGCCCTCACGCAGGCATCGTCCTGCACCAAGGCGATCAGCTCTACGCCCAGCTTGATCTCCGCTCCCGCCTCGACGGCCGCAGCGCGCAGGACCGGCTCCAGCCTGTCCTGCGCGATCGCCGCTCCGGTGCAGGGCGACAGGGCTGCATTGCGATCTGCCGGCTCGCCAGGGGTCCAGTCGGTCTCTCCGGCCCAATCGCCGAACAGGGTCTCAACCTGTATCCGGCGGAGCCGGGCACCTGGATCAACCTGCGGGATGCGACTGGCAATTCCGCAGGCTCGGTAATGCTCCATGGTGGTTTCGGTGAACCCCAGAGCGCGGGGATGGGGAGCGCTGCCCCTATGCTTGTCGATCAAAACATGTGGCACATGGTGATGACGCAGGAAAAGGGAGGCGGAGAGCCCGACAAGGCTTCCGCCGACGATGAGAACGGGAACATGGCGCATGGTGAGCGTCCTTCGAGACCATGCCGCGGGCCACAGCGTGAGGACGCTCGCGTGACCAGCCCACGTCGTCCGCGGCCACGGCCACGTCGGACTGAGCGGGGAGGTCGGGGCGCGCGAGGATGTCGGCGATGCGACAACCCACTGTCCGCCTGATCGCCGCGGTGTTGGCGTCGAACGGCAGCCGAGCCTCCTCGAAGTCGAGCAGCTGGGCGAGGCGCGGGCGGTGGGTCTGATGTCGCACCGCGGCGTCGATCACTCGACCGAGCGCGTCTCGCCCCATCGC
>CAXTQM010000195.1:0-5583 GCA_964246205.1 uncultured Beijerinckiaceae bacterium
GGCCAAGGACGAGCTCGCGTTCTATCCTGTGATCTATTGGCCGATCGTCGCCTCCAACCCGCAGCCCTCGCAGAAGGCGATCGAGAAGATGGCCGCCTACATGCGCCAGGGCGGCACGGTGGTGTTCGACACCCGCGACGCGCTGACCGCGCGGCCCGGCGCCGAGCCGACGCCCGCCGGGGCCTGGCTGCGCCAACTGCTGGGCGGCGTCGACGTCCCCGAGCTAGAGCCGATCCCCGGCGACCACGTCGTCACCAAGACCTTCTACCTCATCGACAATTTCATCGGCCGCTACGCCACCGGCCAAACCTGGATCGAGGCGCTGCCGCCACCCATCGGCGACAACCAGCGCCACCCGGCCCGCTCCGGCGACGGCGTCTCGCCCATCGTCCTCACCAGCAACGACCTCGCCGCCGGCTGGGCCGGGGACGAGTACGGAGAGGCGATCTACCCGCTGGTGCCCGGCGACCCGCGCCAGCACGAGTTGGCGCTTCGCGGCGGCATCAACCTCGTGATGTACACGCTGACCGGCAACTACAAGGCCGACCAGGTCCACGTCCGCGACCTGCTCGAGCGCCTGGGTCACTAGAGCATCGTCCGGTCACCTCAAGTCACGGTCTGCGGCCGGCCTTCAGCTTGGAACCAGTAACTTTCACGACAATGTCTCGCTGTCACAAAACCTACGCCATCTCGGCTTAATCAGCGATGCTGTGTCGAGAGGAGTGTCGCCAATGTACCGCGCATCCACATTGATTGCTTCAGCCTTCATGATGATCCTACCGGGTCTGTGCCAAGCGCAGACCACCGAAGGTGCTCCTCAATCGTCTGGAGAAAAAGGTACGCCGGCGACCGTTCCGTCGAAGACCGTTGCTCCGGTGAGAGCCGGCTCGCGTGAGATGCATGAGGTCGATACCCCGACGGCGGCAGTCCGATCGACCAAGACAGGCGGCAACACGAACGGCGGCTCCAACTAAACGTGACTCGGTCGAGCGCTGGCGCCGAGGTCGTCGGATCGAGCAAGCGTGACCGGCTGCGACATCTGAAGGGCTGAACCAGTCTCCGATCCCCGCTGTTGCGCGGCGAAGGAGATCGATCGATGGCAAAGAACATGATGACGGCTGAGCTGGGACGGCGGAGCATCCTCATGGGAGCCGCTGCCGCGGCTCTTCCCATCCCTGCCTACGCTGGCGATGCGCTTGCGAAGCCGGATTATTCGAAGCCTGCTCCGGAAGGCCTGCCGAAAGCCAATCAAGGCTCCATCCTGACCGGCAAGGTCGCTGTCATTACCGGAGCCGCCCGTGGCATCGGGCGCGCCATTGCTTGGGAGATGGCGGCCAACGGCGCCGATATCGTCGCGCTCGATATCTGCGGCCCCGTGTCGACCGCTTCCAACGCTGCGCCGGCCACTTCGACCGAACTCGACGAGACGGCTGACGGCGTTCGCCGGCTCGGACGCAAGTGCAAGGCGGTGCACGCGGATATCCGCGACATCTCCCTGTTGCGCAGGATCGCCGCCGATACCGAGAGCGAGTTCGGCAAGGTCGACATCCTCGTCGCCAACGCGGCGATCCAACGGTGGAAGCCGCTCCTCGAGATGGAGGATGCGGATTGGCACGACGTGATCGACAACAACCTGAACGGCACCGCCAACACCGTCAGAGCCTTCGCGCCCGGCATGGTGAAGCGCACCTATGGCCGCATCATCCTGCTGTCTTCGATGCAGGGGAAGCAGGGCACCTCCGGGGCGAGTTCCTACTCGGCCTCGAAATGGGGCATCCTCGGATTGATGAAGTCGGCGTCCATGGAACTGGGCAAGCACAAGGTGACGGTGAACGCGCTGATACCCGGCCTGGTCGACACGGCGCTGACGCGCTACCCCGCCCGCTATCGTGCCTCGATGGCCATGACGGAGAGCAACCCGCCGAAGGATCCGACCCCACAGGAGGTCTGGGATGCTCGTCTCCCGATGGTGCCTCTGAGAGTCGGTTGGATGAAGCCGGCCGATCTCGGGCCGGCGGCAGTGTTCCTGGCGTCCGATGGTGCTGCTATGGTCAGCGGCGCCGAGTACGAGGTGGACGCGGGCGATAGCGCCCACAACATCTGAAAGCGCGCACGCGACAGAGTTCATTAAACCGCGCGGCAGACCGGGATGGTTGCCGCGCGGTTTGCCCGCTTTCACCGCCGCGGCGCCGTTCGCCGCGTCGCATCACTCTCGATGAAACTACTTCTTCGGGTCGTGGCCCCAGTTCATCAGCGAATAGCGCCACCGCGTGTCGGTGAAGTCGCCGCTCGGCCGTTGAGCAAGGTGGCGATGCACGTAGCTGACGACGCGCCTCATCTGGCCGTAATCGTCCTCGCTCAACGCGTCGTTCTTCTTTCGCAAGATCTCGACGATCATCCGGCCGGACTCGTGTCCCGTGGACTCGCCGTTGTCCGCGCCTTGACCCGCGGATTTGCTGTCGTCCGTCTCGAGCCACGTCTGGAGCTCCTTCGGCGCCATGTTGACCGCCCGGTCGAAGTCGTCGCGGATGGTGCGCTCGTCGTCTCTGGCCATGGTCGATCCTCGTTGCATCGCGAGCGCGAACGGTGAAGCGTCGCGCCGCGTGTCCCGCCGCTTTGCCCGCAGGGGCATGGTCAGGACAGCTCGGCGGCAAGGCGCTGCATGAAGGCCAGGCCGGCATCGACCTGGTCGAGCGCGATGTATTCGTTCGGCTGGTGCGCCTGGCGGATCGAGCCGGGGCCGCAGACGATCGTCGGGATGCCGTTCTTCTGGAACTGCCCGGCCTCGGTGGCGAAGGACACGGTGGCGACCGAGTTGGTACGGGCGATCCGCTTGGCCAACACCTCGGCCGACGATCCGGCATCGGCGGCGAGACCCGGCACTTCCACGTCGCGCTCGGTCTCGATCGCGGCGTCGGGCGCGTGGCGTCGCAGCCTCGGCAGGATGACGCGCTCGGCGAATTCCTCGAGGTGGCGGATCGCCAGTCCCTGGTCGACGTCGGGCAGACCGCGGAACTCCCAGCCGAAGCGGCACACCTTGGCGAGGATGTTGCGAGCGTTGCCGCCCTCGATGGTGCCGACGTGCACGGTGGACCAGCCCGGCTGGAACAGGCCGGTCGGGTCGCCCTCGCGCTCCAGCCGCGCCTGCAGCGCGTAGAGCTCGGTGACCAGCGCGCAGCCGGCCTCGACGGCGCTGCCGCCGAGCGACGGGTCGGAGGAATGCGCCTCCTTGCCGTGCACGGTGGTCACGTAGGTGGCGATGCTCTTGTGGGCGCCGACCACCGCCATCTCGGTCGGCTCGCCGACGATCGCGATGGCCGGCTTCGGCAGGTCGACGCCGAAGCGGGCAATGGTGTCGAGCGAACCGAGGCAGCCGATCTCCTCGTCGTAGGATAGCAGCAGGTGGATCGGCTTCTTCAGGCCGGCGTCGCGGAACACCGGCAGCATGGCGAGGCAGATGGCGTCGAAGGCCTTCATGTCGCAACTGCCGCGGCCGTACAGCTTGCCGCTGTCCTCGCGCAGGGCGAACGGGTCGCTCGACCAGCTCTGGCCCTTCACCGGCACGACATCGGTGTGGCCGGACAGCACGATGCCGCCGTCGCCCTGCGGCCCGACGGTGGCGAACAGCGCCGCCCGGTCGCCGGCGGCGTTGGGCACGCGGGTGAAGGCGATGCCCTCCTCGCGCAGATAGGCCTCGATCCGCTCGACCAGCGGCAGGTTCGACCTGTCGCTGACGGTGTCGAAGCCGACCAGCGCCTCGAGCAGTTCCAGCGTCTTTCCGCGCGGCGTGCCGTCGCGGCCGCTCAATGCAGCACGCGGCGGGTTTCCGGCCTGTCCAGCGGAAACATCGGGATCTCGGCCTCGAACGCGTCGCCGCCGTTCTCGACGATACGGTAGCTGCCGGCCATGAAGCCGGACGGCGTCGGCAGCGGGCAGCCCGAGGTGTAGCGGAAGCTCTCGCCGGGCTGCAGCACCGGCTGCTCGCCGACGACGCCCTCGCCGCGGATCTCCTCGCGCCGACCCTCGGCATCGGTGATGATCCAGTGGCGGTGCGTCAGCTGGATGCTGGTCGGCCCGGTGTTGGCGATCTCCACCGTGTAGGACCAGAAGAATTGGCCGCGCGCCTCGTCGGAGCGCTCGGGCACGAACTCCGGCAGCACGGTGATCTCGATGTGGCGGGTCACGGCGCTGTACATCGCGTCGGTGGCGGCGGCTCGTGTCGTGGAGGAGGTGCCCATGCCCCGGGTTCTATGAAGCGCGCGTTGTTTTGGGAAGGGCCGCGCGCGCGACGCGGATCGTGAGCCTCAGCCGCTGCCGATGTAGTGCGCGACGGCGCGCTCGACCGCGTCGCGCTGCTCGCGGGTGAGCTTGCGCATCTCGCCGTCCAGCCATTCGTCCTTGAGGCCGGTGGAGGCGGAGAGCAGGTGCCACTTCATGCCCTCGACGACATCCTGCTTGACGCCGCGGCCGGCGACGTAGAGGCGCGCGGCGCGGTCCTGCGCGACGGGGTTGTTGCGCCCGGCCGCCTTGATGAAGTATCGCGCGGCGCCGCTCTCGCTCTTCTCCACGCCGACGCCGTTGAACAGCATGATGCCGTATTCGACCATGGCGGCGATGTTGTCGTTGTCGGCCGCCAGCTTGATGAGCTGCGCCGCCCGCGCGTCGTCCCGGGGCACGCCGTTGGCCTCACGGTACATCAGGCCCAGCGCGTATTGCGCCTCGTTGTAGCCGAGATCGGCCGAGCGGCGGAAATAGGTGACGGCGCTCTTGGTGTCGACGACGACGCCGTTGCCCTGAAGCGCCATGACGCCGAGGTAGAACATGGCGCCGGCGTTGTCCTTGGCCGCGGCCTTCTCGAACATCGCCTGGGCGCCGGCGGCATCGGCCGGCACGCCCTCGCCCTTGAGCCGCGCCACGCCCAGCGCGAACATGGCCTGGGCATCGCCGCTGTCGGCGGCGAGCGCGTACCAGCGCGCCGCCTCTGTCCTGTCGGCCGGCACGCCGAGGCCCTGCGAGTAGAGCTCGCCGATCAGCGTCATGGCCGCGCCGTCGTGCGAATTTTCCCCGACGCGCTTCATCGCCTCGCGCAGGGCGGTGGTGTAGAAGCCCCGCTGGTAGGCGCCGAAGGCGAGGTCGGCATTTGCGGCGCCAGGATCGCGCTTCACATCGAGCTTGGGGTCGGGCAGGTCCGTCGGCGACTTCAGCGTCGGCGCAGATAGGTCGGGCTCGACGCTTGGGGGCGCCAGACTCGGCTGCCCGAACGGCGTCTGCATCTGCCTCGTCAGCTGCTGCGCCGCGGCCGGCTCGAGCGTGCTCCCCAGCAGCAGCGTCGCCAGCGCGAGGGCGGGCCCGCGTCTCACCGGACCGGCTCCTCGAGCCGGGCGAGGTCGCGCGCCACGGCGGCCAGGATCCCGGCCGGATCGTCCCACACGCCCTCGCACAGCGCCACGAATTCCGCCCCGGCGCGCGCCATCACGGAGGCCTCGGCCGGCACGGCGCAATAGCCGACGCAGGGCACGTTGAAGATCTCCGCCCACCAGGCGACCCGCTCGGGGCCGCCCCCGCCCCGGCCCCGCGCGGGGG
>CAXTQM010000196.1:0-5558 GCA_964246205.1 uncultured Beijerinckiaceae bacterium
GCGCCACCATCGGCAACATGGCGCCGGAATACGGCGCCACCTGCGGCTTCTTCCCGATCGACACCGAGACGCTGGCCTATCTCACCATGTCCGCGCGCGACGAAGGCCGCGTGCACCTCGTCGAGCATTACGCCAAGGCGCAGGGCCTGTTCCGCACGGAGGAGACGGCCGATCCGGTCTTCACCGACACGCTGGAACTCGACCTCGGCAGCGTGGTGCCCTCGATGGCCGGCCCCAAGCGACCGGAAGGGCGCCTGGCCCTCGAAGACGTCGGCAGCGGCTTCGCCGTCTCGCTCGCCAAGGAATACAAGAAGACCGAGAACGTCGAGGCGCGCTACGCCGTCGAGGGCAGGGACTGGAACCTCGGCCACGGCGACGTCGTCATCGCCGCCATCACGTCGTGCACCAACACCTCCAACCCCAACGTGCTGATCGGCGCCGGCCTGCTCGCGCGACGCGCGGTGGAGAAGGGCCTCGTCGCCAAGCCGTGGGTGAAAACCTCGCTCGCCCCCGGCAGCCAGGTCGTCGCCGAGTACCTGACCCAGTCAGGCCTGCAGGCCGATCTCGACAAGCTCGGGTTCAACCTGATCGGCTTCGGCTGCACCACCTGTATCGGCAATTCCGGCCCGCTGGCGCCGGAGATCTCCAAAACGATCAACGACAACGGCATCGTCGCCGCCGCCGTGCTCTCGGGCAACCGCAACTTCGAGGGCCGCGTCTCGCCCGACGTGCAGGCCAATTACCTGGCCTCGCCGCCGCTCGTCGTGGCGCACGCCATCGCCGGCACTGTCTCGATCGACATGCAGACGCAGCCGCTGGGGGTGGGCAGCGACGGGCAGGACGTCTACCTCAAGGACATCTGGCCGACGGCGGCCGAGGTCAACGAGTTCATCGAGAAGTACGTGACTCGCAAGGTCTTCGCCGAACGCTACGCCGACGTGTTCGGCGGCGACGCGCACTGGCGCGACGTCAACGCCCCCCAGGGCGAGACCTACGCCTGGGACATGGGCTCGACCTACGTGCAGAACCCGCCCTATTTCGAGGGCATGACGATGGAGCCCGACGCCATCGACGACATCGTCGACGCGCGCATCCTGGCGATGTTCGGCGACAAGATCACCACCGACCACATCTCCCCGGCCGGCTCGATCAAGCAGGCCTCGCCCGCCGGCACCTACCTCAGCGAGCACCAGGTGCCGGTCAAGGACTTCAACCAGTACGGCACGCGCCGTGGCAACCACGAGATCATGATGCGCGGCACCTTCGCCAACATCCGCATCAAGAACTTCATGCTGCAGGCCGACGACGGCAACGTGCCCGAGGGCGGCAACACCAAGCATTGGCCCGACGGCGGCGAGATGCCGATCTACGACGCCGCGATGAAATACGCCGAGGCGAAGACGCCGCTGGTGGTCTTCGCCGGCGCCGAATACGGCAACGGCTCCTCGCGCGACTGGGCGGCCAAGGGCACCAAGCTTCTCGGCGTGCGCGCGGTGATCGCCGAGAGCTTCGAGCGCATCCATCGCTCCAACCTCGTCGGCATGGGCGTGCTGCCGCTCACCTTCGAGGAAGGCACGACCTGGTCGACGCTCAAACTCAAGGGCAATGAGGTCGTGACCCTGTACGGCCTCAAGGACGGTCTGCGTCCGCGCCAGACCATGGAGATGTCCATCAAGTACGACGACGGCCGCACGGAGAAGGTGTTGCTGCTCTGCCGCATCGCGACGCTGGAGGAGCTGGAGTACTTCAACAACGGCGGCATCCTGAGCTACGTGCTGCGGCAGCTCGCCAAGGCGGCGTAGTCACTGGTGTAGGCCTTCTGATCAAGTAGCCTGATGGTAGAAGGCTGAACGCCGTCTCGAACCACGAGGCGGCCTGGGAATGTCGCCTCCTGCAGCCCTCGTGGTTCGAGACGGCGCTCCGCGCCTCCTCAACACGTGCTTCTTGGCGATTACCTCGCCGCGCACTTTCTCCCTTGACGGACTACTCATCGCCGACGTGGCGTCGGCAACCCTGGCCAGTAATGGTTTGAGCACGTCGGGTGCCGGTTCGCACGACGGCGGTGTCCTCAGTGGTTCGCCGCCAATCAAACTGCAGAATGAGCGTATTGCCGCGATAGACAAGACGAGCAGGCCGCGCGGCAAGCTCGTTGCCGAGCAATCCAAAGCCTTCATTATGTAGCGTTCGTTCGAGCTCGTCGCTGCCGCTCCATCGCCGCGCCTGTCTAGCACGACGGCGGTGCGTCAGCGCCCGGCGTGCGAGGCGGCCTTGAAGACCCGACCCTGCAGATCGAGCACGGCGCTGCCGAGATCGAAAGTGTTGTCGACCAGCTCGCGCCACATGGACAGCGCGCTGGGCGGTCGCGCGACAAGGTGGCCGGTGACGTCGTTCAGCTCGAACTCCAGGTCGGCCTCGAACTTACGCGCCAGCGCCAGCATGGCTTGGTTATGCCGCAGGCAGAGGATCGAAAGCGTTGCGATCCGGCGGTTGCGCGCGGCGAGCACGACGTGACCCATCAGCTCCGTGCCGATGCCGCGACGGCGCCATGGCTTCTCCACGCTGAAAGCCGCCTCGCCATCCTTGCGCGAGGGCTCCGCAGGCGTGGGGAAAACGCGCAACTCGGCGGCGCCACGCATCATGTGGTCCTCGAACCAGCCGTAGACGATGGAGCCCGGCTTGAAGCAAACCTCGGCGTATTCGCGAAGTGAGGAGTCGGACACCTGGAGGCCGAAACGATTGTAGCGCGTCTCCGGATCGAGCCGGATCAGATGCTCGGCGAAAGCTGGCAGGTCCGGTCGATAAAGTCGGCGGACCGCGTGGGTGTGGAAGATGGTTTCATCCATAAAATTGCTTCCTCCCGCCTTCTCCTGGCTGGAATGACTACCGCTTAAATATTGTGCGGCGCAGCATTGCCTGCAATGACGGCGTGCGCATGGCTGATGCGCGAAGCTCCGGCTGCGCTTCCTTAACGTTTCCGCATGTGAGCGGATGCCGCGAAGGTTGAGTTTGCCCGGTGCGCATCTACAAGCCGCAGGGCGGAGGAACCGGCTTGAACGTTCTACTCCTTGGGTCGGGCGGTCGGGAGCATGCCTTGGCGCGCTCGCTCGCCGCCTCGCCGTTGCTGACCGCGCTCTTTGCCGCGCCGGGCAATCCCGGCATCGCGGTCCACGCGACCTGCCTCGCGCTCGATCCTTGCGACCACGCCGCTGTGCTCGCCGCGTGCCGAGCGCACGCCATCGGCTTCGTCGTCGTCGGGCCCGAGGCGCCACTCGTAGCGGGGCTCGTCGACTTACTGGATGCCGCGGGCATCGCCGCCTTCGGCCCGTCGGCGGCCGCCGCGAGGCTGGAGGGATCGAAGGGCTTCACCAAGGATTTCTGTGCACGCCACGCGATCCCGACCGCCGCCTACCGGCGATGCGCCGATCTCGCCTCGGCGCTGGCCTACGTCGCCGAGATGGGCGCGCCGATCGTGGTCAAGGCCGACGGGCTCGCCGCCGGCAAGGGCGTCACCGTTGCCGCGACGGTCGCCGAGGCGGAAGCGGCGCTCGCCGCGATCTTCGCCGTGCCCGGCGCCGGCGCCGTCATCGAGGCGGTGCTGGCGGGCGAGGAGGCCTCGTTCTTCGCGCTTTGCGACGGCGTCCGCGCGATGCCCTTCGCCTCGGCGCAGGATCACAAGCGGGTGGGTGAGGGCGACATCGGTCCCAATACCGGGGGGATGGGCGCCTATTCGCCGGCGCGCAACGTGGATGGGCCGATGGCCGAGCGCGTCATGCGCGAGATCGTCGAGCCGACCATGCGCGGAATGGCTTCAGAAGGCGCGACGTTCCGCGGCGTGCTGTTCGCGGGATTGATGATCGGTGCCGACGGCCCGCAGCTGATCGAATACAACGTGCGTTTCGGCGATCCCGAGACGCAGGCGATCCTTCCGCGTCTACAGGACGACCTGTTGGCGCTGCTGCTCGCCTGCACTCGGGGCAAGCTGCCGGCTGGCCCGCCGCGTTTCTCGACCGAGGTCGGGCTGACGGTGGTGATGGCCGCCGTCGGCTACCCAGGGGCAGCGCGCACCGGCGGCGCGATCCGCGGTCTCGACAAGCTGGAAGGCGTGCTGGTGACCCAGGCCGGCACGCGTCTGGCGGCCGGGGGCGATCTCGTGGCCGCTGGCGGCCGCGTGCTGAACGTAACGTCTTTGGCGCCTGACATCGCCGAGGCGCGCCGCGCCGTCTATGGCGCGGTGAAGCGTGTCGAATGGGCGGACGGGTTCTGGCGCGGCGACATCGGCCTCCGGGCGCTCGGCTCCTGAGATCGTGCCATGGGACCTGCCCTCGGCACGGGCAATACGACGAAAGCTCAGACGGGCCGTGAAACCTTGGTCACAAGGCTCGCGTAGGTGCGGTAGGTGAGGCCACACCGCCTCGCTCGCCCAGTCTGGAGACTACAATGAAGTTCAACCGTATGGCCGTTGCCGGCGTCGCGCTCCTCGCCGCGACCAGTGTCTCCGGTCTGGCCTATGCCAAGGATCCGATGGTCGGCGGCGCACCGATGTATGCCAACAAGACGATCGTGCAGAACGCGGTCAACTCGAAGGATCACACGACGCTGGTCGCCGCCGTCAAGGCCGCGGGCCTGGTCGACACGCTCGAGGGTCCCGGTCCGTTCACCGTCTTCGCCCCGACCAACGAGGCGTTCAAGAAGCTGCCGGCCGGCACGGTCGACAACCTGCTGAAGCCCGAGAACAAGGCTCAGCTTCAGGCCGTCCTGACCTATCACGTCGTGGCCGGCACGCTGACGGCCAAGGATCTCAAGGAGAAGATCAAGGCCGGTGGCGGCAAGGCCATGCTCAAGACCGTGCAGGGCGAGGACCTCACGGCAGAGGAGAAGGGCAAGAACATCGAGATCGTCGACTCGAAGGGTGACGTCGCCCGCGTCACGATCCCGAACGTCATGCAGTCGAACGGCGTGATCCACGTCGTCAACACCGTCATGCTCCCGTAATCGACGCCTCGCGGCTACTACGGAGGCCCGGTCTCGCGACCGGGCCTTTTTCATGCGCCTTCGCCGGACGTCCTCAGCACGACCAGCCGGGTATCGCCAAATTCCCGCTCATCCAGCGTGGTGTAGCCTTCCGGCGGAGCGAGGTGCGCCGAGATCGCCTCCTCGACGATGCATAACGCGCCCGGCGCGAGCCAGCACCCGTTGTGCAGCGCCACGAGCGCCGGCTCGGCGAGACTGCGCCCGTATGGCGGGTCGAGAAAGGCGAGATCGAAGCGGTCGCCGGCGGGCGCGGCGCCGAGCTTGCGGGCATCGCGGCGGAACACGCGGGTGACGCCGCCGAGGCCGAGCGACTCGACGTTGTCGCGGATCGCCGCCCGTGCATCCGTTCCGTCGTCGACCAGCAGCGCGAAGGCCGCTCCCCGCGAGATCGCCTCGATGGCCAGCGCGCCGGTGCCAGCGAAGAGATCGATCACGCGCAGGCCCGCGACGCCGCCGTGACCGTGCTCCAGGATGTTGAAGAGGGTCTCGCGCAGCCGATCGGTCGTGGGGCGCACGCGGTCCGACTT
>CAXTQM010000197.1:0-5531 GCA_964246205.1 uncultured Beijerinckiaceae bacterium
CCCATGGCGTCGGCCACGGCGCCGCCGACGCCGGTGTCGATCTCGTCGAACACCAGGGTCGGCGCCGAGGCCTTGGCGGCCAGCGCGACCTTGAGCGCCAGCATGAAACGCGCGAGTTCTCCGCCAGACGCGATCTTCATCAGCGGGCCGGGGCGCGTGCCAGGATTGGTCGAGACCCAGAATGAGATCGAGTCGGTGCCATCCGGGCCGGCGGTCTCGGGCTCGATCTGGGTGAGGAAGTGCGCGCGCTCGAGCTTCAGCGGCGCCAGCTCGGCGTCAACGGCCTTGTCGAGCGCGGCGGCAGCAGCCTTGCGCTTGGCCGAGAGGTGCTTGGCGAGATGGCGATAGTTCGCCTCCGCCTCGACCAGCGCCGCGGCGAGCCGCACCAGCTTGGCCTCGTCGGCGTCGAGCGCGTCGAGCGTAGCGGCGTGCCGCTCGGCAAGGTCGGGCAGCGCATCGGGAGACACGCCATACTTGCGCGCGGCGCCGCGAATTGCGAACAGCCGCTCCTCGAGCTGCTCCAACTCGCGAGGATCGAAATCGGCGTCGCGGATCGCCGCCTCCAGCGTTTCGCGGGCCGCATCGAGCCTGACCAGCGCGGCGTCGATTGCCACGACGCACGGCTCGACGAGCGTCGGGGCCTGGGCGGCGCGCCGGTCGAGCCGCCGCAGCGCACCGTTCAGGCTGGTCGCCAGGCCCCCGGCGGCGAGCAGTTCGAGCGCGTCGCGCAGGTCGCCGGCGACCTTCTCGGAGGCTTGCAGGTCGTGGCGGCGCTCGGCCAGCATCTGCTCCTCGCCCGACTCGACGGCGAGCCTGTCCAGCTCGGCGCGGGCGTGACGCAGGAAGTCTGCCTCGGCGCGGATCGCCGCGACGCGCTCCTCCTCGGAGCGGCGCTCGGTTTCCAGCTTGCGCATCCGCGCATGGGCCTCGCGGACGGCGGCGAGCGGGCGCGCGAGGCCGCCAAAGGCATCGACAAGCTGGCGGTGAGCGGCTGGCTCGACCATGGCGCGGTCGTCGTGCTGGCCGTGGATCTCGACCAGCGTCCGCCCGATGACTCGCAGCACCTGCGCCGAGACCGGCTGGTCGTTGACGAATGCGCGGGTGCGGCCGTCGGCCATCTGCACGCGGCGCAGGATCAGCTCGCCGTCGGCCGCGATGTCTTGGGCCGCGGCCGCCGTCCGGGCGGGGTGGACGGCGGGAAGATCGCACGCGGCGGTGCCCTGGCCCTGGGGCTGGCCCTCGCGCACGAGGGAGCCGTCGCCCCGGCCGCCAAGGGCCAGCGAAAAGGCGTCGAGCAGGATCGACTTGCCGGCGCCGGTCTCGCCGGTCAGCACGGTCATGCCCGCGCCGAGGTCGAGGTCCAGCCGGTCGATCAGAACGATGTCGCGGATCGACAGCTGGACGAGCACGGCGTCCCAGGTCCTCGATGGCTGCGTAACTCGCGATGGCGTCGCAAGGAACCGCGGCGTCGTCAAGGCGGCGGCGCGCCGTCCCAGCCGGCCAGCCGTCGATCTGGAGGTCGGAAATGGCAAGGGCGAAGACGTCCGGCGCAAAGGCGGGCGCGATCGTTTCGGCAGCAAAAGCGTTTCGCACCTCGCCGTAGCCTTCGGCGCCGTTTGCCGAAACATCCGGGCTTCCAGCCGCACGGCGTCGATCACCCACAGCTCGCGCACGCCGAAGCTGGCGTAGAGCGCGGCCTTGCGGCCGGTGTCGTAGCGGATCGACGAGTCGGCGATCTCGACGACGAGGAGAACGCTCTCACCGCTCAGGTTTTCGGGCCGCGCGCGCGATCGAAGAGGACAACGTCGGGCTTGAGACAGGTGTCTTCCGAGAGCCGGAACGTCGTCTCGGGAGCGACTTCGACCTCATTGAGCGCCGCGCGGTACCAGCGCCGGAGCAGTGCGATCTTCAGAACCTCGTGACGATTGCCCTTCGGCGAGCGACGAGTGTCGTGCCGACGCCGGCGACGAGCAGCTGGTTCGACGAGAACGCGTTGATCTGGCTGAGGATGTCCATGGCCGTTCGCGCAGGCTGCGAAGCCGGCTACTTTACTTCGATTGCGAGAGGGAGCTTCTTAATCGGACGAGGTATGGCGTGCCACAGAAAGCTGGTTGCTTGCGCGCTACTTGATGGCAGGTTCGATTTTGCCCTGCATGCAGGCTCGACTGCAGGCCTACTCGCCGCTGACGAGATCGTCCGGGAAGACCAGCGCGTCGAGCCGACCGCCGGAGGCTAACGCATCGGCCCAATCCTCGGCCGAGAAGCTTATGACCGCGAGGCCGCACGGCGGAAAGCGACCGCGAAGCCGCTCGATCTCCGCGAGGTCGCCCTCCTGGGCCAAGGTCACCGCCGCCTCCATGATCCCGGGATTGTGGCCGACGATCAAAACGACCGCCTTGTCCGCGCCGACCTGCGCCAGCCGGGCGTAAATCCGGTTCTCGCCGGCGTTGTAGAGCGCCTCCTCGCGATGCACGTCAAAGCCTGGGCTCAGACCCTCGGCGACGAGGTCGAAGGTGCGGGAGGTCCGCAGCGCGGCCGAGACCAACGCCATGTCAGGCCGTAGCCGATGCGCCGTCAGGAAATTGCCGACGTCGATTGCGTCCCGCTCCCCCTTGTCCGTCAGGGCGCGGGCGAAATCGTCGCCACGGGCGGCCTCCGCCTTAGCATGGCGCAGCAACAGCAACGTCAGCATGGACGATCGGGAGCGGACGCGAGGAATCTCATTTCGCCTTTCTATTACCGCCCAATCCGGAAGGCCATGCCGCTGTCAGTCGCGATGCTGGGCGAACTGCTCCCCGGCCTTCTGCATCTCCTGGCCGGCCTGCTCGCCGGCCTGCTTCATCGCGTCGGTGCCCTGCTGCATCGCATCGCGCGCGTTGCGGGCCATCTCCATCGGCAGCTTCATCATGAGTTCGCCGAAGCGGCGGGTGTATTCCGCCGACATGAAAAACGACTGCTGCATGACGTTGGACTGGATCGAGAACACATCCTCCATCGTCTTGGCCGAGCGCAGTTTCTCCATCAACTCCGTGTTTTTCTCGAAGGTCTCCTTACCCATGCGCTGCACCTCGTCGGCGAAGTTCTGCAAGGTCTTCGAGGCGGCGGAAAAGCTGTTCACGGCGCTCTCGTAGCCGGGCGCGCCGCCCGGGTTGGTGGAATCGGTCATGGAGGTTTCCTCGAGCAATGGCGCTTCGCGTGAAGCGCCTCGGCCAACGCGCCGACGTCGCACAAGTGGCCGGTCGTACTTCGGTCCGGTCGGCACAACTCGGTCGACGCTACGGACTCTTATTGGATCTATTCTAATTCAAATCTCGCCGTCAGGCTGATTGTCGGGCGTGGGGGTCTGGAGTAGCCACAGGATCTTAGAGTGCGATCGTCGGGCGCTGGTGGGCGAGCGTCGGGACTCTCGGCGTTGGACCAAGCGCATGCTCGTCGCCTTCCTCATCATGCTCCGCGAGGGGATCGAGGCCTCCCTCATCGTCGGCATCATCGCGAGCTATCTCGCGCAAACTGGCCGCCGCCGGTATCTCGGCGCGGTGTGGGCTGGAGTCGGCCTCGCCGCCGTGCTGTGCGCGATCGTCGGAGTCGCTCTGTCCATGGCGTCAGCCGAGTTTCCGCAGAAGCAGCAGGAACTCTTCGAGACGATCGTCGCGCTGGTCGCGGTCGGGATCCTGACCTCCATGGTATTCTGGATGAAGTCGGCGGCGCGCTCGATCAAGGGCCAGCTCCACGATAAAATCGACGCCTCCATGACGACGGGCCGCAGCGCCGCGTTCGCGCTGGTAGCGATGGCGTTCTTCGCCGTTGGCCGCGAGGGGCTCGAGAGCGTCTTCTTCCTGCTCGCGATCTTCGAGCAAAGCACCGGCTGGCCCGTGCCGCTCGGCGCCGTTCTCGGCCTTGCCGGCGCGGTCGCCGTCGGTTGGGCCATCTACGCCGGCGGCGTGCGGCTGGACCTGCGCCGCTTCTTCCGCATCACCGGCGTGTTCATCATCGTGGTCGCCGCCGGGCTGCTGGCGGGCGCGCTGCGCACCGCGCACGAGGCCGGCCTGTGGAACAATCTGCAGCAGGTCGTCGCCGACTGGAGCCGCGTACTGCCCAACGATGGGCCGCTCGGCACTGTCCTCGCCGGCATGTTCGGCTACACCGACACGCCGACGCTCGGCGAGGTGCTGATCTACTTCGCCTACCTCGTGCCGGCTCTCGTGCTGTTCTTCCTGCCGGACCGCAGCAAGGCACCCCGCTCGCAGCTCCGCCCCGTTCCCAACCCGTAGGCTCCATCGAAAGACCTTCCGATGCGCTCCGCCGTTCCCGCGTTCGCCTCCCTCGCCGTAATGCTCCTTGCCGTCCCCGCCTTTGCCGAAGGGCCGGCGACGATCAATCTGACGATCACCGACAAAGGCTGCGAGCCGATGCAGCTGACGGTGCCGCCGCAGAAGGTCGCCTTCAAGATCAAGAACGACTCGAAGCGCGGCGTCGAGTGGGAGATCCTCAAGGACAACATGGTCGTCGAGGAGCGCGAGAACATCATTCCGGGCTTCACCGCCACGCTGACGACGACGTTGAAGCCGACCGACTACGAGATGACCTGTGGGTTGCTGTCGAATCCCAAGGGCAAGTTGCTGGTGAAGACCGCCGCTGCCGCGGCGGACACCGGCAAAACCGGCAGCCTCGACAACGTGATCGCGACCTACAAGACCTACGTCGCAGGCGAGGCCGATCAGCTGGTCGCCAAGACCCGCGTGCTGGTCGATGCCGTAAAGGCCGGCAAGCTCGCCGAGGCCCAGCAGGCCTACGCGCCGGCGCACATGTACTACGAGCGCATCGAGCCGATAGCCGAAGTGTTCAACGATCTCGACAAGAGCATGGATTCTCGCGCCGACGACTTCGAGAAGAAGGAGGCAGATCCGGCCTTCTCCGGCTTCCATCGCATCGAATACGGTCTGTTTCAGAAGGAAAGCACCGACGGTCTCACCCACTATGCGGACCAACTCTTCAAGGACGTAATCGACCTCAAGAGCCGCATCGCCAAGCTGGAGATCACGCCCAAGGTGCTGGTGGGCGGGGCCGCCGAGCTGATCGAGGAGGTCGCCTCCAAGAAGATCGCCGGCGAAGAGGATCGCTACTCGCGCACCGACCTTTGGGACTTCCAGGCCAACATCGACGGCGCGCAGAAGATCGTGTCGCTGCTGCGGCCCGACCTCCAAGCGCGCAACCCCGAACTGCTAACCCGCGTCGAAGCCAATTTCGGGAAAGTCGAAAAAGGCTTGACGAAGTACAAGGCCGCGACCGGCGGCTTCGTCAGCTACGACGCGCTGAAGCCCGCGGATCAGAAGGCGTTGAAGGGGCCGATCACCGTTCTGGCCGAGGATCTCTCCAAGCTGCGCGGCACGCTGGGGATCGATTGAGCCCGGCGTGAGCGAGGATCGCGTCAGGCAGGGCCGCTGCCCCTTCGGTTTCGACGAGGTTGCCGCCTCGCGCCGCGCCCTGTTGCTCGGCGCCGGCACGGCCTCGGCGGCGGCGCTGCTCGGGAG
>CAXTQM010000198.1:0-3095 GCA_964246205.1 uncultured Beijerinckiaceae bacterium
GGCTGGAACTCGGGCAGTTCGTCGAGGAACAGCACGCCGTGATGCGCCAGCGAGATCTCGCCCGGCCGCGCGCCCGTGCCGCCGCCGACCAGCGCCGGCATCGAGGCCGAATGGTGCGGCGCTCGAAATGGCCGCCGATCGGTCAGTTCGCCGTTGGCGAGCGCGCCGGCGATCGAGTGCACCAGCGAGACTTCGAGCAGCTCTGTCGGCGTCAGCGGCGGCAGGATCGAGGGCAGCCGCGCCGCCAGCATCGACTTGCCGGCACCGGGCGGCCCGTTGAAGAGCAGGGCGTGGCCGCCGGCGGCGGCGATCTCCAGCGCGCGCTTGGCGCTCTCCTGCCCCTTGATGTCGCGCAGGTCGGGCAGCGACCCGGCGGGCTTGCGCACCGCCGGCCGTGGCCGCGCCAGCACCTGCGTGCCTTTGAAATGGTTGGCGAGCTGGATGAGAGACCGCGGCGCGATCACGTCGAGGTCGGCCGAAGCCCAGGCCGCCTCCGGGCCGCAGGCGGCAGGACAGATCAGCCCGAGATTCAGTCCGCTCGCCGCCACCGCCGCGGGTAGCACGCCGGCGACCGCCGTGACCGTGCCGTCGAGCGCCAGCTCGCCAAGAACGACGTGCTGGGCCAGCATGTCGGCGGGAATGGCGCCGATCGCCGCCATGACGCCCAGCGCGATCGGCAGGTCGTAATGGCTGCCCTCCTTGGGCAGGTCGGCGGGGGCGAGATTGACGATGATGCGCTTGGCCGGCATGGCCAAGCCAGAGGCGAACAACGCCGCGCGCACCCGCTCCTTCGACTCGGCCACAGCCTTGTCGCCGAGCCCGACGATGCCGAAAAACACGTTGCCCGAGGCGATCTGCACCTGCACGTCGACAGGCCGGGCCTCGATGCCCTCGAACGCGACCGTCGCGACACGCACCACCATCGCCGGCTTCTCTACGCCCACGCAATGGCCGAGCTTACGCAGCGCCCGCGCGCGAGGCAAGCGTGAGCCGGCTGCGCGATGCAGCTGGCTCGCAACCGTCAGTGGCTTACAGCTGCTTGCAGCTTATGAGACGAGTTCGGCGGCGATGGTAAGCCATTCCCGCGCCAGCGGCGCGACGCTGATCGAGCCGGCGTGCAGCATCTTCTTGCGCAAAACGGCATCGCCGCGGATGTCGGCGCAGGCGGCGAGCACCTTCTCCGGCGTGTCGCACAGAAAGCCGTTCACCTCGGGATCGACCATGAGGCTGCCCGTCGGCGGCTCCTTGATCAGGCGCCGCGGCAGCAGCATCACTACGAAGCGTCGGCTGTGCCAGCTGTCCAGCAGCCGCACCTCTTCCGCGCGGCTGTCGTGGCAGCCGACGTGGACGTGGATCGCAGCCTGCGCCGACCAGCCGCCGTGGTCGCCACCGCCCTCGCCGTCGCCGCCGCGACCGGTCCGCTGCACCCGATAGCCGCCGCGAGTCATAGCCTCGGCAACCTGCCGTGCGCGGAGCTCGTCGGCCTCGTGGTTGATCACCAGCACCTCCGCCGCGATCTCGTCCGTCTTGCCGTCCTGCACCCGCGCCATGCGCAGCGGCGGGATCTCGTAGAAACGCCGCTCGGCGATCGGCAGCATCTGGACCGAACGCCAGGCGCCTCGCCCAAGTGCCACCACCTTCGAGGTGTTGACGCACGACCACACCAGCCGGCTTAGATCCTCGTCGAGTAGATCCTCGTCGTCGTCGCCAGCGACAAGCGTCCGCTTGCGGTAATCTGCCAACACGGTGTGGGCGGCGCGGCCGAGCGCGACGATCTTCTCGTGCGGGCTCACCTCTCTCAGCCCTGGCGGGGAGGCGCGGGCGTCGGCGGGCATCGCCTGATACCGCCAGTTCACGTCCGGCATCGAGTCCAGCGCCAAGTCGATGCTGTCGTAGATCAGGCTCTCCTTGCGCAAGGCATTTGATCGGCGCTGACTGGCGTAGACGGCCACCTGCTTCATCACGACGATCTCCTTGGCGCGGGTGCGGGTCGCTCGGCCGCTTACGGTTGAAGCTGCATGGGATCGCCCCCATGAATGCCTAAGAGGTCAGCGCCAAATCGATCAATTCAGTTCGATATCGCCGTATTAGAAGAGCATGCTTAAGGATCAATTACAGTCGTATGATCTCGATTTCTGAACTGACGCAAGGTAATCGTTATGTCCAGATTACGTACAGTAAGGCCCAATTGCCATGCGGTCAACGTGATGATGACAAGATAGAGTAAGGAAAAATCAGCTATTGCTGTGTTTGATTTGGCCGGTATTCTGATTTTGTTCGTCGAGGAGGCGCGAAAGATGATGCCGTTACGGAAGGTGCTATTGTACGGCGGATGTCATGCAGTTGTCTTGCGGGATCTGTTGCAGGCGGCGTTCGCCGACAGCATCGCCGCGACAGTGCTCGTGAACTTCGAGCTCATCCGATTGGCGAAGCCGTTCCCGTTCGAACTGCTGAAAGACTTCGATGCCGTCTTCTACTCGCCCGTCGAGAACAAGGGCGAGTACAACACGGTCCATCTCGTCGAAGCCTGCCGCGCGCTTCATGTCGAGGCGGTTTGCTTTCCCTGGCTGGAATGGCACGGCTACTGCCCGGGCGCGAGCAAGGCGGTCTTCAAGAACCGCTTTCAGTGGCGATATGGCGGTCTCGTCGAGGCTGCCGCGTCCTTTGCCGACTTCGAGACTTTCGTCGACTGGGCGATCGAGTCCTATCCCGATGATGCCACCATCGATGCCGTGTTCGCCAGCTCGACGGCGATCCAGTGCGAAGCCGAGCGACGCCACGACATGCAGGTCCGGATCTCGGATTTTGTGCTCGAGCATCATCGGCATTCGCGCCTTTTCCTAATCTCCGACCATCCCTCGCTGGCGCTCTACATCCATGTCCTACAGCAGATGTTCCGACTGCTGAACATCGACGGCGCCGCCGCATGCACCCGCCTGGCTCACGACGGCGTGGAGCCGCAATGGCAATGGCGCACGCCGATCTTTCCGCGTGTCTCCGAACGCCTCGACCTGCGTTTCCGCGATGCGCGCTGGACCGACGAGGACATTGTGCCGGGCCGCAGTATCGACCTGCGCAGTTACCTGACCCTGTAC
>CAXTQM010000198.1:3105-5520 GCA_964246205.1 uncultured Beijerinckiaceae bacterium
ACCCTGTACTTCTATCCCGACAGCGTGATCCTCGGCCCAATCGGTTCGGCGGAGATTTCGTCTCTCGCGCCCGTCGGCGGCGTACAATCCGTGGAATTGGGCACCCGCCTTGTCGCCGATCGCCTTCCGGAACCGACTCAACGCATCCATCCCGCGCCGAGCCGCGATGGGTACCGCCTGCTTGAGGTGCTCTCGGGCGAGCCGATGCCGCTCGAACGCGATCAGCTGTTCGAGATCGACGACAATCAATGGAGGACGTCATGGGGTTGACCATGCTCGACAGCACGGGGCGCGCAACGTCGGAACCGAGGCCTCCGTCGTCGATCTTCACGGAACCGCTTCGCGTCGACAATCCGGGCGAATGCTTCTTCTATCATACGATCGATCTGCCCGGCTTCGGCGTCCAGGACGGTGGCTGGGATCTGCGTGGTCGTTTCGAAGACTACGTCGGCGGCGCAGACCTAGCCGGCAAGCGCGTCCTCGACGTCGGCACGGCGTCCGGCTTCCTATCGTTCGAGGCCGAACGACTGGGCGCTCGAGAGGTGGTGTCCTTCGATCTCGACACCGCCGGGCGGCAGACGCTGCTGCCGTTCGTGGGGAGCGCCTACGTCGAGGATCATGCTACGTGGTGCCGCGACCAGACCGCGAGCTTCATGGCATGGAAGAGGGGCTACTGGCTGAGCCATCGCCTGCTCGGCTCGCGGGCGCAGGCGGTCTATGGAGACGTCTACGATCCGCCGGCCGGCATAGGCCGCTTCGACGTGGTGATCCTCGGCGCCATCCTCGAGCACCTCGTCGATCCGCTCAGCGCTCTGAGAGCGGTGGCGGCGCTGACAAACGATCTCGTCGTGATCAATACCGATTTCTTCGATTCTTCCGAGCGCGTGGCGGCTTTCAACGGCCGGGCCGGCCTGCCGATGCTGAGCTTCGTCTTCTGGACCTACTCGATTTCGCTCTATCATGAATACATGGCCATCATGGGGTTCGAGCCGGTGGCGGTGCGAAAGGACAGTTTCGCCGGTACGCGCCCGCACACCGGCGCCGAGCGCCCGATGCTTACGCGGGTCGCTCTCGTCTATCGACGCATCGACGTCGAAAGGGGAGGAGGACAGTGACGCTTCGCATCGGGTGGGTCTCTCCGCTGACCCCCGCGTCGGGCGTTGGGACCTTCTCGCACGCCATCGCCGAGGCCATGCCGGCAACCGTCGACGGCGAGGCGATTGACTTCACGCTGCTCTACCCCGATCACGCCATAATCCATCAGGGCCGCGTCCGCGCGATCCGGATCGAGGATACGGGCAGCTTTCGCAACGTGCTCGACCTGTTCGATCTGCTGATCTACAACATCGGCAACAACACAGAACACCACGACACGATCTTCCGGCTTCTGCGCACCCATCCCGGCATCGTCGTCTGCCACGATTACGTCTACCAGCATTATCTCGCCGACCGTTCGATGCACAACGGTCGCAGCTTCGCCTCGTTCGCCGCCCTGCTGATGAAGTTCGGCGACGGCGGCGCCGGCCGTTACCTGGCGCGCTCCCGCATCACCAGCCGGCTCGGCAAGATCCGCTACTCGCCGTGGGACAGCGAGGCCAGCGCGGCGCAGCCGATGAGCGAGGCCATCCTCGACCTCGGCTCCGCGCTCGTCGTGCACTCGCGCTTCGCAGAGGCGCACGCCGAGAAGCGTTTCCAAGGCCCAATCCTCAGGCTAGGCATGCCGCACGACCAGAAGCCGGCGAGGAGCTCCGACAACTTCGACGACTGGACCCGCACCGTCGCGGCGAAGCAGATGCTGCACATGGTGTCGTTCGGCCATATCCAGGCGACGAAATGCATCGACCTCGTGATCCAGGCGCTGGCCGCCTCCAAGAGGCTGCGCCGGGGCTTGCGCTACACGATCGCCGGACATGTCGGCGATTGGGACTATCTTCGCCAGCTCGAGGATATCGTCTCGGCGGCGGGTTTGAGCGAAAGCGTGCGCTTCGAGACCGCGATATCCGACGCCCGCCTCGTCGAGCTCATGCGGGACGCCGATCTGTTCATCAACCTGCGCAGGCCGAACACGGAGGGCTCTTCGGCCTCGCTGATCGAGCAGCTCGACAGCGGCCGGCCGGTCGTCGTGCTCGCGAGCGGATGCTATGCTGAGCTGCCGTCGCACGCCGCGGTGAAACTGCCGCCGGAGGCCGGGATCGAGGAGATCGGCGCCGCCTTGGAGAAGCTGGTCGCCAGACCGGAGCGGCTGGCGGCGATCGGCGCCTCGGGTCGCGCTCACGCTCAAGCCTGGAGTTGTGCCTCGTACGGCGAGCGCTTCATCCGCTTCGTGCAGGAGCATCGCGTCCTGCTTCAACGTCGCGGCGCCGTGATCGGAGCGGGCGAGAGCCCGCACGGCAGGATCGAGGCGCGCGACCAGGC
>CAXTQM010000199.1:0-5438 GCA_964246205.1 uncultured Beijerinckiaceae bacterium
GCATGGGTCAGCGCCGGCGTCGAACTCGCTCCGGCGACGGCGAGCACGCCGGCAGCGCGTGCCGCGGCGTCGAGCGCGGCTGGAAAGGCGGCGACATAGGCGCGGGTGTCGGCGAGGTCGATGTAGTGGGCGCCTGCCGCCACTGCGGCGTGGGCGAGGGCCATGTCGCCATTCTGGAATGGGCCGGCGGCATCGACCACGATGTCGGGCGCGAATACTCCTAAATCAGGCCGCGCGCGATCGAATGTGGCGGCGGAAAGAGTTGCGGCCGCGGGCTCAAGGGAGAGGCGCAGTCGCTGAAGCGCCGGCAGAGAGCGGGCGGCAAGCACGAGACCCAGCCCCGGCATGCCGGCAAGGCGAGCGGCGAGGCGACTGCCGAAGGCGCCGCTGGCGCCGACGAGGAGCACGCGCACCGCGCGAGCCTTGCGATCACGCCATCCCGAGCGCGGTCATGTAGAGTTCGAGGATGGCTTCCTGCTCCTGGCGTTCGGAATGGTCCTGCTTGCGGATGCGCAGGATCGAGCGGATCGCCTTGACGTCGAAGCCGCGGCCCTTGAGCTCGGCGAAGACGTCCTTGATGTCGTCGGCGATCGCCTTCTTCTCCTCCTCGAGGTGCTCGATGCGCTCGACGAACTGCTTGAGTTCCTCGGCGGCGACCCCGCTCTCGGCGATGTCCTGCGTCATGATGATACCCGCGGCTCGAAGAAGGAGCGCGCGGGCATGCTATGGGGCACGCCTGCCGTCAAGGCATGGCCGCGGGTCCGGCCTGCTCAGTAGCCATAGCCGTACGGGCGGCCGTAGCCATAGCCGTATCCGCCGTAGGGACGACCGTAGCCGTAACCCGCGCCGTATCCGTAGCGCCGCGCGCCCGGCACGCCGAAGCCGAACGAATTCGGGCGGCAACGACCATAGGTGCCGCGCGAATAGCCAAGACCGCAGCCCTGGGCCACGAGTGTCGGAGCCGGAGCGGAACCGTCGGCGATGAGCGGGACCAGCGGGCCGGCATCGGCGACCGTGATGCCGAGGGCGAGGACGGCCGTCGCGGCGACCGCAAGAAGGGGCATGCGCATCGAGTGGTACCTCCTGACGGCGCATGAGGCGCCGCACGACCGGCAACGGCCAAGCTTGCGAAAGGTCGCCTGCACCTCAGCCGTGCCGTCCCGTCCTCGATCGGATGAAGGCCGGCTCGTGAAGCTCCGGCTGAGCCAGCACGGGACCCAGCACGCCGGCGAGGCGGTCGGCCATGGCGTAGGCGGCGACTTCCTCCGCGATCAGGTCCTGGCGTACCTCGATCAGCAGGCCGGCGAGGCCGAGACGCGTGACCTCCTCGTCGAGCGTGTCGCCGCGCAGCGCGCCATCGTAGGGCTCGTTGTCGCCGACGCTGAAGCCGGCGTCGCGGAGCCCGTCCATCAGAGGAACGGCGAAACGCGGGTCGGTGTCCCACAGCACGCCGATCTCCCACGGCCGCGGCATTCCTTTCCAATGGTCGGTGAACGAATGCACGGCCACCACGGCCGGCGTCCGTCCCGCGCGCGTCGTCGCCGCGACGGCGTCACCCACCGCCTCGCGGTAGGGTCGCCAGTACAGCGCGACGCGTCGGGCGATCTCGGCGTCGTCAACGCGGGCGTTGCCCGGCACGATGGCGCCGTCGCTCAGCCGCATCACCAGCGTCGGATCCTCGGCGCCGCGATTGGGATCGATCAGCAGGCGCGAGAAGGTCGTGAGCACGGCCGGCGCGCCGAAGTGCGCGGCGAACCGGCGCGTCAACCAGGCCGCGCCGATGTCGTAGCCGATGTGGCGGTTGAGCTGCGAGGAAGGCAGGCCCAGCGTGCCGTAGTTCGGCGGCAGCGCGTTGGAGGCGTGGTCGCAAAGGAAGATCACGTCGGCCTCGGGGCTGCCCTCGATCCGCTCTACGGGAGCCCACGCCGCTTCGTCCGCCACCTTCGCGTCCATGCCTCTCATCTGCCTTCCCGTGTGTCTTGGCTCGCGCGGCCTAAGCGTGCGTCATACCGGCGGCTTATTTGCTTTCGACAACGCCGCGCCTCTGTCGTGCGAAAGTGATCCCCTTGTGACAAAGACCCTCTACATCGCGGTGGCGGCGGCGCTCGCGGCACTCGCCTCGAGCGCTCCGGCGCGCGCCGATTTCCGGCTTTGCAACAACACCGCCAGCCGCGTTTCCATCGCGCTGGCCTACACCGACGGCGAGACATGGGTCAGCGAGGGCTGGTGGAACGTCAAGCCCAACGGGTGCGAAACCTTGGTGCGCGGCGCGCTTGCGGCGCAATTCTATTACGCCTACGCGATGGACGAGCGCGGCGGCGAGTGGAAGGGCAAGGCTTTCATGTGCACCCGCGATCGCGAGTTCAAGATCGACGGGCGCCAGGACTGCTTCACCCGCGGCTTCGACCGCACCGGCTTCTTCGAGATCGACACCGGCAAGGATTCCCGCAATTGGACCGTACAGCTGACAGACCCGGTGCCGCAGGCCGCGGCTGCGCCGCAGTCTGCCGGGAAGCCTTGAACCGGGATCGTCTGTCGTGAGACGCCTGCGCCGCTGCAAGATCGTCGCGACGCTGGGCCCGGTTTCGACGCCCGACGAGATGCTGGCCAAACTCTTTGCCGCCGGCGTCGACGTGTTCCGCATCAACATGAGCCATACCGACCACGAAGACCTTCGCGCTCGCGTCTTCGCGCTGCGCGAGGTGGCCAAGCGCTACCAGCGCCCCGTGGCTATCCTGGTCGACCTTCAGGGCCCCAAGCTTCGCATCGGCACCTTCGCGGTCGGCGCCATCGGCCTCATGCCGGGCGACCGCATCACGCTCGACGACAACCCCGAGCCCGGCGACGCCACGCGCGTCTACCTGCCTCATCCCGAGATCCTCGAAGCGCTGAAGCCAACCGACACCGTGCTGATCGACGACGGCAAGATGCGCCTCCACGTCGTCGAATCCACCGCCACTCACTCGCTGTGCGAGGTCGAGACCGCCGGCACGATCTCCAACCGCAAGGGCGTCAGCCTGCCCGACACCGAGATCAAGGTCTCGGCGATGACGCCGAAGGATCATTCCGACCTCCTGGCCGCGCTCGAGATCGGCGTCGACTGGATCGCACTCTCCTTCGTGCAGCGCCCCGAGGACGTGCAGGAGGTGCTCGACATCGTCGAGGGCCGAGCCCTCGTCATGTCCAAGATCGAGAAGCCCCAGGCACTCACCAAGCTTGACGAGATCATCGCGCTCTCCGACGGCCTGATGGTCGCTCGCGGCGACCTTGGCGTGGAGATGCCGCTGGAGAAGGTACCTGGCCTGCAAAAGCGCATCACCCGCCGCGCTCGCCGCCAGGGCAAGCCAGTCGTGGTGGCGACGCAGATGCTCGAATCGATGATCACTTCGCCGGTGCCGACGCGCGCGGAGGTCTCGGACGTGGCCCAGGCGGTGTTCGAGGGTGCCGACGCCATCATGCTCTCAGCCGAGAGCGCGGTGGGCAAGTACCCGATCGAGGCCGTCGCGATGATGGACCGCATCTCCCAGGAGGTCGAGGACGATCCCCTCTATCGCTCCATCATCACCGCGCAGCGCTGGGCGCCCGACCCAACCGCGGCCGACGCCATAGCCATCGCCGCGCGCGATATGGGCGAGACGCTGGCGATCAAGGCCATCGTCGCCTGGACCTCGACCGGCGCCACCGCCTTCCGCATCGCCCGCGAGCGCGTCGGGCCGCCGATCATCGCGCTGACCCCCTACGTCGACACGGCGCGGCGCCTGGCCATCGTCTGGGGCGTGCACCCGGTGGTGACCAAGGATGCCGAGGACGTGGACGACATGGTCGACCGAGCCTTGTCGGCCGCCGAGGAGGAGGGTTTCGCCATCCACGACGATCGGATCATCGTCATTGGCGGCATCCCCTTCGGCGAGCGCGGCGGCACCAACCTGATGCGTTTGGCGCAGATCAAGCATCCGCCGGACTGAACCGGCTCGGAGGCGGCCTTGTCCCTGCTGAAGACCATCGCGGCCAAGGCCCGCTTCGCTCTATTCCGCGCCCTTGGCGGCGCCGCCGCCCGCGTGGAGCCGCGCGACGACCTCGGCCACATGACCCGGCAGTTCGAACAAGGCGAGCTGGTGTGGCGCGCCTTCGTCGATGCCGGCGCAGCGCTGCGGCGCGCCGGCCGTTTCGACGAGGCCGATGCCATGGTCGCGCGCGGTCTGGCAGTGTTCCCCGACGACCGAACCCTGCTTTACGAGCACGCGTTGAGCGCCCATGCCGCCGGCCGCTACGCGCTTGCCGTGACACGCTGGGAAGCCGCGCTCGCGGCGGCACCCGACAACGCGATGTGTCACGCCGGCGTCGCCGCCAACCTGCGCGAGACCGGCGCCATCGAGCGCGCGGCGCCCGGCCTCGCGGCCGCGCGGCGGCGGTGCTCCGACGAGCTCACGGGGACGACGGAAGCGGCGCGCGGGGCCGATATTCGCCTGCGCTTCGAGGAGTCGCTGCCGCTTTGGCGCCGTGCGGCGGAGGCGACGAGTCCAGCGCCGGAATGGATCCAGGGCGAGGCCCACGCCCTGCTGCGGCTCGGACGTTTCGACGAGGCGCAACGCGTGCTCGATCGTGCCCGTCCGCGCTTCCCCGATGCACCCGGCCTGCTGGCGGTCGAGGCGCTGCTTGCCTCCGAGCGAGGCGACTGGCCCAGCGCGATCGCACTCTGGTCGGACTACACCGACCGGTTTCCCGAGGATGGCAACGGCAGCGAGCAGCTTGGTCGAGCCCGGGAACGATGCGGTACCGCGCCGCCGGTCGCCGTAGTGGACCGGAACGCGCGGCGCAATCTTCTGCTCGGGTTCGAGAGCCTCGGCGACGGCTGCGAGTTCGGTCACGTCCAGCGCCGAGCCGGCGCCGAGCCGGAGGGCCTGCTGCGCTGGAACGACGTCGCACTCGACGGGCTGCTATCGGCGCTCGGCGCGGGGTTCGCCGGCCTAGGCGAGCCGGCCAACACCAGCCTGGTCGTGAGGCCCAATCGCGAACTCATAGTCGAGGACCGGCGCTGGGGCCTCGGACTGCACACCTTCCGATATGTCGGCGAGGAGGACCATGGCGTGCTGCTCCAGCGGATGTGCGGTCCCATCGCGCAGTTGCGCGACAAGCTGCTGCTCGATCTGGCGGCGGCGGAGAAGATTTTCGTATTCCGCTCCTCCGGGCTCGACGCCGATCGTCTGGAGGCTTTGCACGGCGCGTTGCGCGCCTACGGCCCCGTGCGCCTCCTTGACGTGCAACCCGCCGCCCCGACCGCGCCGACCTCGTTCCAAGGAGCAGCCGGCGAGCTGGTCGAGGTCGGCGAGGGCCGCTGGGTCGGCTTCCTGGAGCGGCTCGGCTTCGAGGCTGGAGGAGCCTGGGACGTCGCCTACGAGGATTGGCTGTCGGTCTGCAGCAAAGCCATGCGGCTGGCG
>CAXTQM010000200.1:0-3261 GCA_964246205.1 uncultured Beijerinckiaceae bacterium
CGGGCGTCCGGGCCGGCCACGGTCAACGCGATCGAGGTGTTGAAGGCGAGGTCGGCGCGGGTGCGCGTCGCCAGGCCCTGCGCCTGCGCGAAGCCGCCGAAGGCGCGCGTGCCGGCGAGCACCGCCGCTGCGGCCAAGGCTCCGGCGGCGCCGACCATCGCCTTGCGCCGGTTCGGCTGCGGAGAAGGCTCGCTCCTTCCCCGCTTCGCGGAGGAGGATGCGGCGGTGTTCGAAGGGTCCATGCTTACTCCGCTGCGACGGCTTGCGGTTGGATCGTGCGGTTACGCTTGCGCTCGATGATCTGCGGTACGCATTGCTGCGGGTCGTGGATGATGGTCACGCAATCCATGCACTGGAAGCATTCGGGATAATCGATCTTGCCCGAGGGTTCGATGGCGCCGTAGCGGCACTTCACCTTGCACAATTGGCACGGCGTGCCGCATTCGGCGCGACGCGGTATCCAGTCGAACACGCGTAATCTTCCCACCGCGGCAAGGCTGGCGCCGAGCGGGCAGAGGTAGCGGCAGAAGCCCTTGTAGACGAAGAGGTTCAGCACCAGCAGCCCGACCGCGTAGGCGACGAAGGGCCAGGAGCGGATGAAGTACAGCGTGATCGAGGTCTTGAAAGGTTCGACCTCGACCAGATTGTCGGCGAGCCGCGGTGAGAAGGCGGCGCTGACGAGGATGCCGGCGAGCACGACGTACTTGACGGACCTCAGCGCCCGGTCGAGCCGGCGCGGCACCTCGATCTGCGGGATCTTCAGCCAGCGCGCCGGCGCGGCGACGAGCTCCTGCATGGCGCCGAACGGGCAAAGCCAGCCGCAGAACGTGCCGCGCCCCCATACCACCAGCGTCACCAGCACGAAGGCCCACAGCACCAGCGAGGGCGGGTCGTAGAGCAGGAAGGCAAAGTCGCGCGTCGTCGCCGCGGTGCGCACGAGGCCCATCAGCGTCACGATGGAGAGCTGCGCCTGCGCGTACCAGCCGATGAAGACGAGCGTGACCGCGAGATAGGCGAGCCGGAACGGGGTGAACAGCCGGGGCTGCGCGACGAGGCCTTTCTGCCGGACCAGCACCGGCAGCAACACCAGCAGCATCGCGGCGATGCCGACCATGGTCCACTTGCGCGCCACCCAGGAGTCCGTCCAGCTCGGCGCGCCTTCGGCCTTGCGCACGACGAAGAGGTCGGCCGGCAGCGCGTAGGTGTCGGTGAACTCGTGCGAGAACTTCTGCGCCAGGATCTGCCCTTGTTCGCGGGTCACCTTGAGCGAGATGGTCCACGGCTTGGCCGGGTCGAACCCGGCCCCGTCGGCGATCTTGAGGATCGTCCATTCGCCCGAAGGCATGTCCTTCATGCCCCCGTCGCCGCGCTCGATCGCCATGTCGCGCACGGGGATCGAGAACTTAACCTGGATCACGGCGATGCGGTCGGGGATGGCGCCGAAGGTGAAATCCTCGCCGATCGGGTCCCACGGCCCGTGCGCCAGCACCATGACGGCATGGTCGCCCGGCGCCAGGCTGCCCATGACGTAGCCGTAGAGCTTGTCGCCGAGCAGGTTGCGGCCGATCGAGGGCACGTTGAGGTAGGCGATGTAGGTGTCGGCGAAGGCGGCGTCGGGCTTGCCGTCGGTCTGGTCGGCCACGGCCGTGTCGGCGTAGGCGGCGTCGACCACCTTGTTGGTGAGGTGGAAGGCCTTCACCCAGCCCTTGGCGACGAGCGCGTCCCAGCTCATCGGTGCGAACTCGTCGTCCTTAGCGATGACCTTGAGGCCGAGATTCGAGACGGCGCCGAAGCCGAGCTTCTTGCGCGCCACGTCGAGCGCCGAAGTCAGGATTTCCTCGTTGATGACGCGGGTGGAGGCCGTCGCCATCGCGATCCCGTCGACCACGGTGGCGCTGCTGGCGCCGGTGGCGCGCGCGTTGTTGCGGCCGACCCGGATCGAGCGCTTGGCCGACATGCCGACATATTGCTGCACGAAGGCGAACAGCGGCTCCGGCCCGTAGCCGTCGACGAACACCGGCTCGTGCTGGGAGAGGACCTTCACGTCGCGGAACGTGCCGTCCGGCGCCATCGCGATCAAGAGGTCGGGCGGCGAGCCACCGAAGCCTGGGATCGGCGCGAAATCGTTGGACTCGAAGGCGTAGGCGAACGTCTCGTAAGAGCCGGCCTGCTGCTTCAGGATCGGCCAGATCGCGAGTTCGGGGTCCTTGTCGCCGACGACCAGCGGAGCTGGGAAGAACTTGTCGATGCCGGCCTTGTCGAGCTCTCCGGCGAATGCCGGCATCGCGATCGAGAGCGCGACGAGAGCGAGCACCGCCCGCAGGAGCAATGCGAACCGGCTCACGACTTCGGCGGGCTCCCCTGCTCGGGCCGCACCGCGACACCCCACGGGAAGCGGCCGACCTTGACCGTGCGTATGGCGCGCAGCTTGGCCACTTCGATCACGGTGACGTCGCCGCTGACGCCGTTGGTGGTGAAGAGCTGGTCCTCGTCCGGCGTCAGCGCCATGTGCCAGACCCGGCGGCCGACGAGGATGTAGCTCTTCACCTCGTAGGTCTTGGCGTCGACCACCGCGACGTGGTCGGCCGGCCCGAGCGCGATAAAGGCGTAGCGCCCATCATCGGTGAGGCGAATGCCGACGGGCTGCAGCTTGTCCTTGTTCACGCCGGGAATGTCGAAGGCGATCGTGTGCACGACCTTGTGCTCGGCGACGTCGATCACCGCCACCGTGCCGCCGACCTCGGAGGACACCCACAGCCGCTTGCCGTCCTTGCCGAACACCGCCTCGCGCGGGCGCTGGCCGACCGGCGTCGCGTCGTTGGAGATCAGCGTCTTCACGTCGATCCAGTGCACCATGTTGGTGGTCTCGGACGTGGTGACCGCGATCTTGTCGTCGGGCGCCACTGCCATGCCCTCGGGCTCGATGCCGACGTCGATCTGGCCCAGCACCTGGCGCGTGTCGATGTCGACCACGGTGGTGGCGGCGTTGTTCTCGTTGGCGATGAACAGGCTCTTGCCGTCGGGCGACAGCGCGAACTGCTCGGGGTCCTCGCCCGAGGGCAGGTTGTGCAGCACCTTGCCGGTGTCGGGATCGATCACCTGCACGGCGTCGCTGTCGCTGGCGCAGACGAACAGCCGCTTGCCGTCCCTGGAGAAGATCAGCCCGCGCGGCCGCCGCCCGACATCGAAGGTGCGGGTAACCTGGTAGGTCTTGGAGTCGATCACCGACACCGTGTTGTCGCGCTCGTTGGTGACGTAGAC
>CAXTQM010000200.1:3361-5438 GCA_964246205.1 uncultured Beijerinckiaceae bacterium
CATCAGCTCGGGCTCCTCTGCGCCCGGCAGGCGCTCTCGGGCTTGTCGATGCCCAGCGTGTCGAGGTCGGAACTCTGGTGCAGGAAGCCGGCGAGCGGCGCGGTGGCGACGACGGCGCCCGACCACAGGTCGAAGATTGGCTCGCGCAGCTGGCCGTCCCACGGGCGAAAGCTCAAAGCGCGGCCCTTGAAGCCACCGACCTCGAAGCCGGGCGAGACGATCAGCTTGCGGATCGCCTGCGCGTCGACGGCTTTCAGCTGCACCGCCGCCTCGCCGACCGTGTGCACGGCGAGCCAGCCGGCGTAGTCGACCGGCGTCATGGCGCGGCCGGCGAGCTTCTTGAAGCGGTTCTGCAGCTGCACCGCCGCCCAGGCCTCGACCGGCCGGCCCCAGGCCGCCGGCGTCAGGCCCTGCGTGCCCACCACGGGTCGCGCCAGGTCGGTGTTGTAGACGAGCGCGGTGCCGAACTCGTTGGCCTCGTCGGCCACCGCCACGACGTCGTAGTCGCTGGCGCGCGTCACCAGCGTGAACTCGTTCAGCGCGGTGTCGCGGATGTCGGCACCGTGGGCGTCGTAGCCGACGTCGCCGACGAGCCGCCCGCCGAACTTCTTGATGCTGCGCTTTAGCGCCTCGGCGAAGAGCTTGTCGCCGGTGTGCGGCCCGGACACGATCAGCACCTTGGTCCAGCGCTTGAAGACCAGGAACTGCATCAGCGCGTCGGTCAGCATGGCGCGCGAGGGCGCGATGTGCAGCACGTCGGCGCGGCAGTCGCCCTCGCGCAGCCGGGTGTCCTGCGCGCCGACGTTGAGGAAGAGGATGCCCTTGGCCTCCGGCATGTCGGCGAGCGCCAGCACGTCGGCGGCGGTGGCGTTGACCGCGATGAACGTCGGATGATCCCTGGCGATGAGCGCCTTCGCGGCGCCGATGAGGTCGCCGCCGGGCGCCACCACGGCGGTCTCAAGCGCGAGCTTGACGCCGACGAAGCGGCCGCTGGCGTTGGAATCGTCGAGGCCCAGCCTGGCTCCGTCGAGGCCCTCGTCGGTCGGCGGCGGGTCCTCGTTGTTCAGCGGTGGCAGGTGGTCGACCTGGCGCGCGACGTAGGCGATCGTGACCGGCGGCCCCTTGAGCGGGGGCACCGCGAAAGCCGTGCTTCCCGCGAGAGACGAGGCGATGACGGACACCAGGGCGGCGATGGCGCAGCGACGTGAGGTCCCGCCGCATCGAGCCGCGCCCCCACCACCAGCGACAGGCTCCGCCATGCAGTCCACGATCCCCCATAGAATTCTTGAATTTGGCCGACCTTAACCCTTGGCAGCATCGCGGGTATTGGACCTAGGTGCAACGCCGGGACATATTCCCGCCAGGTGGGACCCGCCGTCGCGAGGTGTACCAAAGCACTATGGGGCTCGGGGCGCCCGGGTTGTTATGAGCGCTCGCGGGCGCGACGCCCATGGCACCGAGCGGGAGAATGCCGAAGATGAAGACGCCGGCCGCTGTCTTGGGCGCAAGCCTGATCGTCCTCGCCGCCGCCGCCATACCGGTGTTCGGCCACGGCAGCGTGACGCCGCAGGCCTTCGCCACGCCCGGCTTGCCCGACCTCGGCGACACCTGGAAGGACAGCGACCCGTTCGTCGGCAACAAGACGGCGATCGAGATCGGCGCGCACGGCTATCTCGCCAACTGCGCCGCCTGCCATGGCCTCAACATGGAGTCCGGCGGCATGGCGCCCGACCTGCATCAGCTGCCGGCCGGCGCCGAGGGCGACGAGATCTACAAGGACAAGGTGGTCAACGGGGTCGTCCGCAACGGCCAGACCAAGATGGCCAAATACGCGGGCACGGTGTCGCAGACCGGCCTCTGGGCGATCCGCGCCTACATCGAGTCCAACCACACGGATTGAGCGCCGCATTCGCCGGCTAGTACCAAAGCACAATGGGTCGGCCCAACCGTCCGGACTAACGTCCCGAAAACGGGAGGATACGATCACCATGAGAACAGCCACCCTTTTGGGATGCGCGGTCTTGACCGTCGTGTCCCTCGGCGTGTTCACGCTTCCCGTACGCGGCGACGAGGCGCC
>CAXTQM010000201.1:0-5429 GCA_964246205.1 uncultured Beijerinckiaceae bacterium
AGGCCGGCGAGGCAGACCACCGGGAGCCGGGCACCGCCTTCCGCCGGCTCGCGGACGCGGGCGTGAAGCCGCAAGCCGTCGGCGGCGGTGAAATAACGCGACTGCCCGACCGCTTCTGTTCCGTCCACGCCGGACCCCTCGTTAGCACCCGATTCATCATGGCGCGCAGGTGCCCCAAACGGAAAGCCTTCGTTAAACCAAAGCGCCGACTTTGAGGCATGCCGTTCGGAGATGCCCTGGCCATGGTCGCCGACCCCGTCGCTTCAGGTCACGCCCGCGTGCTGGTCGTCGAGGACGAGCCACTGCTGCGCATGTTCAACGCCGACATGCTGACCGACGCCGGCTTCGACGTGCTCGAGGCCGCCGACGCCACCGAGGCACTGCGCCTGCTTGAGACCAACAGCGACATCTGCGTCGTCTTCACCGACGTCGAGATGCCCGGCGCGCTCGACGGCTTCGCCTTGGCGCAGCGCATCGAGGCGCAGTGGCCCGACATCGGCGTCCTGGTGACGTCGGGCCGACGCTTCCCCGAACAGGTTTTCACCGCCGCGACCCGCCGCTTCCTGCCCAAGCCCTTCCGCGTGGCCCAGGTTGTCGAGGTCATCGGCGCCTTCGTGCAGTCGCGGCACTAGCAAAGTCCCACGCGGTGTGGCCGTCCGGCGACACCGCCGTTCGAGGGGACACACCCCCTCGCGAGTGGCACTGCGCTTTTTGCGGCGCGGATGCGGCGCGCGCATCGACAGAGAAACCATTTCTGGTAAAATGACCGAGGAGATGACTAGGTTCCGCGCGGGTAGCTGCGAGGGATCATGCCCGAGCCGAATGCATCTTTGTTCGGCCGCGACGAAACGCATCTTCGTCCGAGCCGACGGCGCCGGATCTCAGACCGGGGCAAGCCGGTAGCCGCTGTCGTGAAGCGCGACTCCAGAGCCCGACAACACCACATCGATGATTTCCGAACCTCGCAGCCCGAGTTCGCGAAGGTCGATCTGGAACCCGCGGTAGGCCGAACGGCAGCCGGTGATCAGAAGATCGGGTCGGTAGCGATTGGCAAAGGCGGTGACGAGCTTCACACCGTCGGCGAAGACATCGACTTCGCTCGGGTCGCGGCTTCCAGGCGCGGCGCACCAACCGCTCAGCGACCAGCCGAGCGGCTTGTCGAGAAAGCCGACCGTCGGCGCTGAGGCGATCCGGTTATACTTTTCCCCCGCGCTCTCGACCTTGGCGTGGATCGACGAATAGCAGCTGGGCTCGACGTCGAGGTCACAGAATGAGAAAAGCTCCGACAGAAAGCCGTCGCGATGTGCCTTCGCCTTTTCGAAGCTGACGAGGAGCGTTGGGCAGTCGATCGTCTGCGCTATCGCCATCGCTGCATCGACCTGTCGCCGGGCATTGCGCAAGGCTTCGTCGAGCGTCACGCCGTCGGCGATGACCGAGCGTTGTGCGAGGGCCACGGGATCGCGCAGGCACAAGATGACCCTTGGTTCACGAAACAGCGCCAGACCGTCGCGGCCAAGCCGCTGCAGGACGTTGGGGCGCTTGAAACCCCAGCGTTCCTGGATGGTGTCGCGCCGGGCGACTTCGGCGCCGAGCCCATCGAGGTCGAAGCCTCGCAACGCGGAGCGCCAATGCTTCGGAGCCGTCAGCATCCGTTCCAAACGTCGGTGCCAGGCCAGCGGTCGTTCGGCAACGCAGGCGAGGTCGACATCCTCGAAGCAGGCACCGTCCAGACGATCGCCAAGCCATAGGCCTGCAGCGTCCAGAGCGGCTGCGACCATGGAGGTACCGCTACGCGCCGCACCCGAAACGATGATCGTCGGTGCGCTGCTCGTCTGCAACGGACCGTCGCAATTCAAGCGAATGCAAGCCAACCCCATGCGGCTCCTCCCTCGAGATGCCATGTTCTTGCTTGGACAAGCAACGACTTCTGATCGACATGCAATTCACAATGGCGAGAACGACAAGACTCAAAGACAACTAAATTCTATGTTGAATGAAATAATTGCGCACGAGGCTTGTTCATCGCTTTCCATAAATGAGGCGAAACTTAGATGATGACTTCGGCAGTTATGTTTCTTGCAAACACATCTAACTTAAGGCAACAAATTACGCTTATGAAGACTCTGTCGTGAAAGCTGTGCCTTCGCCAAATTCGGATTTTCCGGTGACCTACCAGGCGCCGCTTTTCAATCGTTTGAAGCCCGCGCTCATTACAGTGCCGCTTTATGCTCTCGCGATGTTTGGGCGCGTCCATCTCTCGGCAACATCGCCGGCGTGGCTATGGATTGGGGTTGCGGTAGGTTTTGTTCTGATAATGGCGGGCTCTCTTAGCGTCGGATTTTGTAAAGTGACGCTTTACAACGACCGCATTGAAAAGCGTCGTTTTTTGGCACGAAAAGCATGAAGAGGAGTGAGGCTGGAAAAATTGTTAAGCGTCAACAAGGACTGACAATGCTTACCTACAAATACAACAGCAGCGATGGTATCGTACTTCCGAAAGGCATAGGTGGTGACGATGCTTGGTATACTTGGATGGATCACTCTCGAAATATTTAAATCTTCTCCCTTGGCTCCGCTAGCTTCCGCATAATATTCTTGAAGCGTTACTCGTCTTCATCGCAGCCGAGCTCGCGCGAGGCATCCTGGGACTTTTCGGCTAAGGTTTGAATTTGGCATAGTTCAACGCGATGGTTTCGCCAATATGACATAGCTCTATCCGCCTGATCTCGGCATCCGGGAGGTGGCCTCGCGGATCTCGCCGGTAATGGCGGGTTGGTGTCGTTTGCCTCCGATGAGAGGCTATCCTCTCGTTCGTCGGCGCGCGACCCGCTCGCTTTAAAGCTTTTTGGACGTCCGACGGCGCGCGGCGAGGACGAGCTCAGGCACGACGGCCATCTGCTTACAAGTAGTTCAGCGGAATGAGACGCCGCGAGCGGAGAACCGGAACGATTGAACAGCTTAAAGTATGCGCTACGAATTCGATCTTACGACAGCGTCTTTCCTCCTTACTTTGTTTCGCTGCGCATGGATGGTTCGATGGCGAGTGGATGGCAGCCCGCGTTGCCTCGGCCGAGGACGGCGGCTAAGTAGACGCGGCGTCCGGATCCATCCATGCTCGCCTCGCTCATCGCGCTCGTCTGCGGCTATCTAGCCGGCTCGGTCCCTTCGGGCGTGATCGTCACCCGGCTCGCGGGTGCTTCCGATCCGCGCGAAATCGGCTCCGGCAACATCGGCGCGACCAACGTGCTCCGCACCGGGCGCAAGGACCTCGCCGCCATCACGCTGGTGGCCGACGCGTTGAAGGGTACGATCCCGGTGCTGATCGCCGCCTCTCTGGACAACGGCACGGCGCCGGTGCACCTCGCCGTGGCCGCCGCCTGCGGTGCCTTTCTCGGGCATCTCTTCCCGGTGTTCCTCGGCTTTCGCGGCGGCAAGGGCGTCGCCACGTTCCTAGGCTGCCTCGTTGGCCTGGCCTGGCCGGTGGCGCTGGCTTTCGCGCTGGTCTGGCTCGCCGTGGCCTATCTGACCCGCTACTCCTCGGCGGCGGCGCTGGTGGCGAGTGCGCTCACGCCGGTGGTACTGGCACTGCTGCATCGGCCGGAGGCGGCGATCCTCTTCGCCGGGCTCGCGATCGTGCTGTGGTGGAAGCACAGCGCCAACATCGGGCGGCTCTCCGCCGGCACCGAGAGCCGCATCGGAGCCGAGAAAAGCGAGCCGGCGTGAGCGAGCGCCGGACGTTCGACGAGGCCCGCCGCTTCGCCTGGCTGAGGTTGTGGCGTTCGGAGAACATCGGCCCGCGCACCTTCTCCAAGTTGCTCGCGCGATTCGGCTCGGCCGAGGCGGCGCTCGAGGGGTTGCCCGACCTGCTGCGCAAGACGCGCCCCGGCCGCCCGATCAGGATCGCCGCCGCAGCCGAGATCGAGCGCGAGCTGGAGCTCGCCCGGCTGATGGGCGTGCGCTTCCTGTGTCTAGACGAGCCCGGCTTCCCGGCGCTGCTGCGCGAGATCGACAGCCCGCCCGCCGTGATCGCCGTGCGTGGCAACGCCGCCGTGCTGGAGCGGCCGGCGCTGGCGATCGTCGGCTCGCGCAACGCCTCGGCGGCAGGCCTCGCCTTCACCGAGCGCCTCGCCCGCGAACTGGCGGTGGCGGGCTACGTCATCGTCTCGGGCTTCGCCCGCGGCATCGACAGCCGCGCCCATCGCGCGGCGCTGGCCACCGGCACGGTCGCGGTTCTGCCCGGCGGCCACGACAGGCTCTACCCGGCCGACCAGGCGCCGTTCATGACGCAGCTGCTGGAGGACGGTGCCGCGCTTAGCGAGATGCCGTTCGGCTGGGAGGCACGCGGCCGCGACTTCCCGCGCCGAAACCGCATCGTCTCGGGGCTGACGCTCGGCACGATCGTGATCGAGGCGGCGCGCCGCTCCGGCTCGCTGATCACCGCACGCTTCGCCGCCGACCAGGGGCGCGAGGTGTTCGCCGTGCCGGGCTCCCCGCTCGACCCCCGCGCCGAAGGCACCAACGACCTGATCCGCGACGGCGCCACGTTCTGCACCAGTGCCGAGGACGTGATCCGCGCACTCGCCGACCGGGTGCCGGGCCGCGGCGGCGACGACCTGTTCTCCGACGCCGGGCCGCGCGACGAGCCCGAACTGTGGGACGAGCTTGATCTCGACGGCACCGCGCCGGCCGACCCGGCCGCGCCGTCGCCGCCGGACCTCTTCGCCTTTCGCGAGAGCGCGCCGCCGCCCGCGACGGGGGAAACGCGTGAGCCCCTGGCGCTCGTGGTCGAGCGGCTCGGACCGGCGCCGATCTCGATCGACGAGCTGGCGCGCTCCGCCGAGCTGCCGATCGGCGAGGTGCGCGGCGTCGTGCTGGAGCTCGAGATCGCCGGGCGCATCGAGCGCCACGGCGGCGGCCTCGTCTCGCTGATCATGACGCGCTGATCAGGCGGTGACGGGAGCCGGCTCCCGTTCGCCGTCGGCGGGCGCTTCGGCCGGCTCGCCGTCGGGCTCGCCCGAGGGCTCCTCCTGCGCCGCACCTTCCTGCAAAGCACGGTCGAGGGCGCCGAACGAACCCAGCGAGAAGCGCAGCACCGGCTTCGGCACCTCGCCGGCGGCGTGGGCGGCGAGCGCGTCGTTGACGTGTTCAAACGGGAAATAGGCCACGAGTTGTTCGAGCGGCAGCCGCTCCTCCGCGTGCAGCGCCGCGAGCTGCCGGACCAGGGCAGGGACATCCAGAGACGCGAGCCTCGCCATGTCGGCGACGACACAACGGCCGTCGCTCGCCAGCGACGCTTCGCAGCCGGCGAGCGCCGCCGGGGCGCCGCTGGTCTCCAGCGCGTGGCGCGCACCCTCGGCGGCAAGGCTCATGACCACGGCGCCGAGCCCTTCGTCGGCCGGCACGGCGATGGTGGCGCCGTGGTCATGAGC
>CAXTQM010000202.1:0-5419 GCA_964246205.1 uncultured Beijerinckiaceae bacterium
GATCCCGACGCAGCAGGCCTGGACCAAGGTCTGCGGCAAGGATCCGACCGCCAACAAGCAGGTCTGCTATTCCACCCGCGACTTTTCGGCCGAGGCCGGCAAGCCGCCGGTGCTGGCGCTCGCCGTCTACGACATCCAGGGCGACGACCAGCGCATCGTGCGCATGCTGATGCCGATCGGCCTGATGCTGCGCCCCGGCTTCCGCTACACGGTGGACGGCCAGCAGCCGATCGACGGCACCTACGAGATCTGTTTCCCGAACGGCTGCTTCGCCGAGGCCAAGCTGAAGGGCAGCCTGCTCGACTCCATGAAAAAGGCCAAGTCGGTCGACGTCAACGTGCGCAACCGCGACAGCGCCGAGGTGATCTTCCAGGTGCCGCTCGACGGCTTCGGCAAGGCCTTCGACGGGCCGGCGATCGACCCCAAGGTGCTGCAGGAGCAGCAGCAGAAGCTGCAGGCGGAGCTGCAGAAGCGCGCCGAGGACGAGCGCAAGAAGCTCGAGGCCAGCAAGGCGAGCCCCGCCGGCGGCGCTGCGCTGCCCACCGGCAAGTAGTTCGGCTGCGGGGCGCCGCTGCGGCGCCCCCGGTTGCCGCGAGCTACGCCGCCGCGATGGTGCGGACGTCGACCTCCTGGTCGACGAGGCGCCGCAACGCCTCCAGGCGCTCTCGCAGCGACAGCTCGAACGTTTCATGGGGCGTAGGCACGGCAAAGGCCCGTCGCATCGACGGCTGGAGATGGATGTCGAGAATTTCGAAGCTGAAGGCGGAACGGCGAGGCATGGCGAAGATCCGGGCGGAGCTTCAAAGTCGAATGGTTTCGCTGCAGATCGCTTAACCGCTGCGCCCAGCCGCGGCGATCTTCGCCATTAGGGTAAACGCGACGGGGCGCGGGTCTCAGTCTCGGCTTCGGCGAGGAAGTTCAGGATCGCTTCGGCAACCGGCTCGGGAAACTCTTCGTGCAGGGCGAGGCGACCCTGTGGCAGCACCACGCTGCGCACGCCGGGCAGCGTGGCCAGCGCATCCATCTCGGCGCGTGAGCGACGCGGCGTGCCTTCGCCGTAGATCTGGAGGATCGACGCTCCAGTCCGTGCGGCGAGGTCGAGGAAGGCCTCCCGGGACACCACCGGATCCAGCGCGCCGGTGACGAAGCGCACCGAGGCGTGCCGCGCGCCGGGCGCGTCGACGACTGCGCGTTTCGCGGCAAGGCGCGGGCCGGCGAGCCAGCTCTTGTCTTCGTAGACGTGCTCGCGCGCCATCATCTGCAGCATCGGCCGGCTGACGTTGAGGCGGTAGAGCAGCGGGCCGACCAGCGGCATGTCGACGGCGCCGCGGAGCCTGCCGAACCAGGGCCGCTGCCCGCCGGTCATGGTGGGGAAAGGGCCGCGCCAGGTCGGCGCCAGCAGAATGAGCCGGGCGAGCCGCCCGGAATGAGCGGCGGCGTAGGCAAGCGCATAGCCCGCAGCATGTCCGGCGGCGATCAGGATGTCAGCTCCCGTGGCTTCAATCCTCGCCGCGAGAAAGGCCGCCATGTCGGCAGCCGACCAGTCGGCGCGAGGCCTCGGGGCGTCGCCAAAGCCGGGCCAGTCCGCCGACACGACGCGATAGTGTGGCGCCAGGAGCGTCAACAGCGGATCCAGCTCGTGCCGTGTCGAGATTGAGCTCATGGCGGGCAGCAGGAGCACCGTGCGGCCGACACCGGCCGTGCTGGTGCCGATCCCTATACCGCCGGTGCCGCGCACGCTGTCTTCAGCGATCGGGTAGGGAGCCGTTGCCATCGCTTCAGCGCTTCTTGCGCGGCGGTGTCGGCTTGGTAAAAACCGGCAGGCCCCTCTTCTCTGTGGCCGCTACCTTCTTTTCGACGGTGGAGCCCTTCTTGCGCGCTGGGATCTGCGTCACCGGCTTGCTGACGTCGCCCTGCTGACCCTCCATGCTGGGCATCGGCGGCATCTTCGGATCGGGCGACGATGCGGCCGGTGTCTCCTGCGCAACGGCTTTGCCGACGTGCGTGGTTGACGCCATGCCCATGCCGAGAACGAGAAAGGCCACGGTGATGCGCGTCATCCAATACTCCGGTCTCGAGCGGTCCGACGACCTATCGACCGGTCGAGCGAGTGGTAATGTACTAGAATGTTTTTTGTTGCCACCCAGGATCGATGGGAACAGCCACAATCTCGCCTTCGCAGTGCAACGGAGTGTTGCGCGATGTGACTTGCCCGGCGCGACGGAGCGGGGCTACATCGCAGCATCCAACGACACGGGCGGGCGGAGCGGATGACGGCGACGGATCACGGGTTTGCGCAGGAGGCGGATCGGCTTTCGGCCTCGCCGCGGCTCTTCGACAACCTGCTGCTCGACAAGCTCTCGCGCGTGCACTGGTCGATCCCGCTGTTCGTCTACGTACCGATCATCGTCGGCCTCGCCGTCCTGTCCTTCACCATGGTCGCGCCGCTTGCCGCCGTCGGCATGATGGTCCTGGGCTACCTGATCTGGACGTTGATCGAATATTTCGGCCATCGCTACCTGTTCCACTGGGAGTTCCCCGGCGAGTTCGGCAAGCGCATTCATTTCCTCATTCACGGCGTCCACCACGACCATCCCAACGATCCGCTGCGGCTGGTTATGCCGATCCTGCTGTCGGCTCCGATCATGATCATCGCCTTCCTCGTGGCGACGGTGATTTTTGGCGCGACGCTGCGCTACCCCGCTCTTGTCGGCTTCATCTCCGGCTATCTCGCCTACGACATGGTGCATTATTACACCCACCACGCAGTGCCGACGACCAAGCTCGGCATGATGCTGCGCCGGCTCCACCTGATGCATCACTACCGCGATCACGATAAAGGCTTCGGCGTCAGCGCACCGTACTGGGACTACGTGTTCGGCACGATCGAGAAAAAGCCGGTGCGGCGGGGCTGAACCGCTAGCGCAGCATGCGACTGAAATGCTCGATGAAGCGCTCCGCCGCAGTCGCAACTTCAGCGGTGGCGACTGCTTATCGCCTGGGCTAAGTTAAAGCAGGCCACAAGCTATTCGACGCCGTCTTTCAAATCTCGTGCATGATAGGCGTACATCAGCTAAGCGCGCCCGTCCTGAAAGGTATTGCCTCGATGAACACGCCAAAGGCGTCGAAAAAATCGACGCGCAACGCCGACAGGCGATCGGCCTCCGCACTCCAGTTTGGCAGCGGCCCGAGGAACACCGCGACATCGTAGTCCGGATCCGGCCTGGCGTCGCCGCGGACCCGAAAGCCGAACCGTACGACGCGTTAAAGGTTCTCGCCGTGAAGATCCTCGAGCACGCGTCGGACTTCCGCAGCGCCTCGTCCGGCTCGCCGCTGCGAGCGACTGGGATGCTTGCTTGCACCTGCAGGGTGTCTTCGTTCGCCATGGTCCATCTTGCGATGCCGGGCCGCCACATGCACTTGACTTCACCTGTAGGGTCGGCCGCCTTTTTGCTGCCGCTCTCGACGTATTAAGAAGACCGCGCGGTACGGTTATCGCCGTCACTCGGGCGGGAGCCCTCTCATGAAGCGCGCGATCAGAACCGTCATCTTCGTCGTGGCCTTCGTGGTTCTCGGCGGCCTCACCGTCGCGCTCTGGCATTTCCATTACGACGTCAAGCCGGGGATGATGAAGAGCATCATCGCCACCGTCATGAAGCAGCCGCCGGCCAGCGTCGCCGCGACCACGGCGCGCGAGGACCATTGGATCCCGGGTCTCTTCGCCGTCGGCAGCGTGCGCGCCTTCCAGGGCATCGACGTCGCCTCGCAGCTCGGCGGCGTCGTGGCGGCGATCCACATCGGCTCGGGCCAGGACGTCGCCAGGGGCGCGGAGCTCTACGATCTCGACACCGGCCCCGAGCACGCCGATCTCAAGAGCTTCTCGGCCATCCTGAAGAACGCCGAGATCGCGCTCGTGCGCCAGCAGCAGCTGATCACCGGCGGCAACACCGCCCGCGCCAACCTCGATACCGCCGAGGCCGCTCGCGACCAGGCCCAGGCCTCGGTCGAGCGCGTCAAGGCGATCATCGCGCAGAAGACGCTGCTGGCGCCCTTCGCCGGGCGGCTCGGCATCCGCAAGCTCGACGTCGGCCAGTACGTCGGCCCCGGCACCAGCCTGATCACGCTGCAGCAGCTCGACCCGATCTTCGTCGACTTCCCGCTGCCGGAGCAGGCGCTGGGCAAGCTGAAGAACGGCGAGGAGGTCGACGTGAAGGTCGACGCCTATCCGGACACGATCTTCAAGGGCAGGATCGACCTCGTCGACGCGCGCATCTCGTCCGAAAGCCGCAGCGTCATGGTCCGCGCGCTGTTCGGTAATCCCGACAAGCGGCTGTTGCCCGGCATGTTCTCCAACGTCGAGGTGATCGCGGGCGCCCCGCGCGATGTCGTCGTACTGCCGCGCACCGCCGTCAGCTTCTCGCTCTACGGCGACAGCGTCTACGTTCTGACGCCCAAGGCCGCCGAGCCGACGCCCGGCGGCGCGCAGGCCGCTGAGTCTCCCAAAGCGGCCAAGGACGCGCCGAAGGATGCTTCGGGCAAGCCGATCATGGTGGCGACGCGACGCTTCGTGCGCACCGGCGAAGTCAAGGGCGACGAGGTGGCGATCCTCGACGGGATCAAGCCGGGCGACACGGTGATCGCCGAGGGCCAGATCAAGCTGCAGAACGGGGCGGACGTGGTCGTCGATCCCAACGCGAAGCTGATCGCTCCCGCCGTGATGCCGAAGGAATAGCGCGATGCGCGGCTCCTTCACCGATCTTTTCATCCGCCGCCCGGTGCTGGCGTCGGTCGTCAGCCTGCTGATCCTGTTCGTCGGTATCGCCGCCTTCTCGAGGCTGCAGATCCGGCAGTATCCGCAGCTCGAGTCGACCTCGATAACGGTGACCACGACCTATCCCGGCGCCAACGCCGATCTCATCAAGGGCTTCATTACGACGCCGCTGGCGCAGGCCGTGGCTTCGGCCGAGGGCATCGACACGCTGGTCTCGAACTCGCAGCAGAACGTCTCGACCATCACGTTGAACCTGCGCCTCAACGCCAACGCCGACCGCGCGGTGGCCGACGTCCTCTCAAAGATCAACCAGGTCAAGTACCAGCTGCCGCGCGAGTCGCAGGACCCGGTGGTGGTCAAGAAGACCGGCGATTCCACCGCGCTGATGTACCTTTCGTTTAACTCGACCGTGCTGACGCTGCCGCAAATCACCGACTATCTCACCCGCGTGATCCAGCCCCGGCTGCAGACCGTCGATGGCGTCGCCTCCGCCGACATCCTCGGCGGCCAGACCTTCGCGATGCGGGTGTGGCTCGACCCGACCAAGATGGCGGCGCGCGGCATCACCGCCAACGACGTCAAGAACGCGCTGGCCGCCAACAACTTCACCTCGGCCGCCGGCCAGATCAAGGGCGACTTCACCCAGAC
>CAXTQM010000203.1:0-5417 GCA_964246205.1 uncultured Beijerinckiaceae bacterium
TGACGACCTCGACGCCATGCTCGGCGAAGGGCTCGACGCGGTCTACGTGGCGACGCCCAATCATCTGCATCGCGGCACTGTCGAGACCTGCCTGACCGCCAGCGTGCCGGTGCTGTGCGAGAAGCCGATGGCGGCGACGCTCGACGACGCGGCGGCGATGGTGCGGGCGGCAGACGCCACCGGCACGCTGCTCGGCCTCGCCTTCGATCAGCGCCGCCACCCCGCGCATGTCGCGATCCGAGATGCCATCGCCAGCGGCCTCGTCGGCACGCCGACCGCGATCCGCATCGTCTACGGCTGCTGGCTCGACGAGGGCTGGAGTCCGACCCGTGATGGTGCCGACAACTGGAGAATCGACCGGAGCCGCGCCGGCGGCGGCGCCGTCATCGATCTCGCGCCGCACGGCATCGATCTCGCCGCCATGCTGCTCGGCGAGCCCATCGTCGCCTTGGCCGGGCTGCTGCAGCGGCGCGTGCAGGGCTATGCCGTCGACGACGGCGGCATGCTGGTCGGGCGCACCGCCGGCGGCGTGCTCGTCGGCCTGCACAACAGCTACAACACGCCCGACACGATGCCGCGGCGGCGGCTTGAGATCGCCGGTACGCGTGGGCAGATCGTCGCCATAGATACCATGGGTCAGGATTCCGGCGGTACGGTGCGCTTCGTCGATGCGGCGAGCGGCGCGACGCGGGAAATCGCCTTCGACCGCTTGACCTCGCCCTTCACCAACCAGGCCCGCGCCTTCGCCGCCGCCGTGCGCGGCGAACCCCACGATTTCGACCCCGCGCGCGACCTCGCCGCGCTTCGACTGTTGCTTTCCGTCGAGGCGGACGCGCATCGGGAGCTGGAGCTGGCGTGATGCGTCCCAGCCCGAAAGGAATACGAACGTGACCGGTTTGCCGCACAACCTCGGCCACGCCGCGCGCGCCTATGTCGAGGGAATGCCGAAAGGTGAGATCGTCGCCTTTCCGATTACGCCGCTCGACGTCATCGGCCTGCCGGTTTGGATCGTGGCCCTGTTCCCGGAGGATCCGCGCCTCGCCGACATCATGCCCTACGGTGTCGGCTATGGCACCACCGACGAGCAGGCCGTGTTGGGCGGCCTCGGCGAGTGCCTGGAGATGATCTATTCCGTTCTGACGCTGCCGCACGCGAAACGCACGCGCGCCAGCTGGACCGATCTCGTCGCCTCGCTCGGTGTGGATGCCGTCGCCGATCCGCTCACCCTATGCCTGCCGGCCGGTTCGCCGGTCGGGCGGGACACGGCACTCGACTGGATCGAGAGCCACCGTCAGAGGGACGGCGCCACCGTGCTGGTGCCCATCGATCTGATCGCCTTGAACGCGAAGGAGCTGGCTCCCGGTTACGAACCCTTCACGACCCTCATCACCAACGGCATGGGCGCCGGGCCAGACCTGGACTGGGCCGTCGGCCATGGCCTGCTCGAGCTGCTGCAGCGCGACGGCAACGGCCTGCTCTTCAAGGCGCTGGATCGAGGCATCGCGCTCGACCTGCCCAATCCGCCGTCGCCTGCGATCGCCGCCATTGCCGAGCGCTTCGAGCGGGCAGGCATTAACGCGATCCCGAAGTTTGCCACCGACGAGTTCGGGCTGTGCAACGTTTATTGCGTCGGCTACGAGGCGGGCAATCGAGAGCCGCCGTTGCCGATCATGCTGACGGGCTGCGGCGAAGCCTGCCACCCCGACCGCGAGCGCGCGCTCGCCAAGGCCATGTGCGAGTTCGCCGCTTCGCGCGTGCGCAAGGCCTTCTCGCAAGGTCCGGAAGCCTTCGTGCGCGGCGCCGCTCCGGCCGGCTACGTCGAGCGCTTCCTGCGGCAGGCCGGCGCCGGCGTCGACGCCCAGGAGGGTCGCGCCTTCCAAACGATGCGCGACTGGTCGAACCGGCGCCCGTCGGAGATCCGCGATTGGCTCGCCAGCACCGTCCATGCCCTGCATGGCCAAAAAGCCTACGACACGTTGCCGACGACGCCGGCGGCCGACTCGCGCGAGGCCGGGCGGATCGCGCGAGAGCGGGTCGAGGCCGGCGGCATAGACGTGCTCTGCGTCGATCTCACGCCACCCGGCGCCCCGATCAGCGTCGTCAAGGTGGTGGCGCCGGGGCTCGAAGTGGAGACCATGAGCTATGGCCGCATTGGCGAGCGCAACACCCGCAAGCTGATCGAGCGCGGCGACCCTCTAATAAGGTTCGGCACGCCCACCGACACGCTGAAGCCGGTGCGCCTCACGCCCGAGGCGTTGGCACGGTTCGGCCGCCAACCTTTGTTCGACACCGCCTTAGCGGAAGAGATCGTCGGGCCGCTCTACCCGCTGTACCGCGAACCCGAAGCCCACCATGTCGCGGCGGGCGAGCGCATGGCCGCCGAATGAGCCTTAGGTATGCCTACAACACCAACGGTTGCGGCAGCCACCGCTTGTCGTCGGCACTCGAACTGATGGCCGAAGCCGGCTACGCCGGCGTCGCGCTGACGCTCGACCATCACCATTTCGACCCCTTCGCCGGAAGCTGGGAAAGCGACGCGCGTGCGCTGCGGCGTAGCCTGGACGCGCTCGGCTTCGGTTCGGTCATTGAGACTGGCGCACGCTTCCTGCTCGACCCACGCGCCAAGCACGAACCGACCCTCGTCACCGCCGATCCAGCCGGGCGGCAGATCCGCGTAGCCTTTCTGCAACGAGCGATCGGCATCGCCGCCATCCTCGGCTCGGAGGCGGTGTCGTTCTGGGCTGGCGTGCCGAAGCCTGGCGTCGACCGCGACGAGGCGCGCGGCTGGCTGCTCGACGGCTTGGCCGAGATCGTCACCCAAGCCGAGTGCGCGGGCGTGGTGGCGGCGCTCGAACCCGAGCCGGGCATGCTGATCGAGACGCCGGCGCAATGGGAGGCGCTCGACCTGCCGGGTCTGGAGCTGGCGCTCGATACCGGCCATTGCCTCGTCACGCAGGAGATCGAGCCGGCAGACGCGGTCCGGCGCTGGGGCTCGCGCCTCGCCACTGTGTCGATCGAGGACATGAAGCGCGGGAGCCACCTGCACCTTCCCTTCGGCGAAGGTGACATGGACGTGCCTGGCGTGCTCGACGCGCTCGAGGAAGTCGGCTTCGACAAGCTCGTCTGCGTGGAGCTGTCGCGCGAGAGCCCGCAGGCCGACCGCGCGATCCCGGGCTCCATCGCCTGGTTGCGGAGCTGCCGCGCCGCGCACGAGCACGCCGACAGGAGCGCCGCGTGAGGATCTGCTTCGTGTCCCGCCGCTTCTTCCCTGCCATCAGCGGAATGAGTATCTACGCCTCGAACCTGCTGCGCGAGCTGGTCGCCGGCGGCCACGACGTGACGATGATCAGCCAGTATTACGACGGCGACCACGCCACCGTGTACGGCGGCGGGCCGCCGCCCGCCGTCGAAGGCGTCAAGGTCATCGGCCTGCCCGCGCTCGGCGAGCAGGACCACGGTGACTTCGAGAGTGACATCGAGACGATGATCGCGGCGGTCAAGCGCGAGCACGCCGTCGCGCCGTTCGACATCCTCCACGCGCAGTACGGCTACCCGACGGGCTGGGCGGTGCTGCTCGCCTCGGCCGCGATCGGCGTGCCCTGCGTCGTGTCGATCCAGGGCGGCGACGGTCACTGGGTCGGCTCGTGCTGCGAGACTCATTACCAGGCCTTCGGCCGCGTGCTCGACCACGCCGGAGCGCTGCTCATCGGCGGCGAGAGCTTCATCTCTGAAGTCTCGGAGCGCATGAGCGTGCCGCGCGCGCGCTTCACACGCGTGCCCGGCGCGGTGGACACGGCGAGCTTCGTGCCGGGCCATGCGGTCGGCACGATCGCGTCGTCGCCGCGCCTGCTCTATCACGGTCGCGTCGACCGCCGGAAAGGCGTGCTCGACTTCATTTCGGCTCTCGGACTGCTGCGCGAGCAGGCCGTCGCCTACGAGGCGACCATCTCGGGCATCGGGCCGGACGACGGGGCCGCGCGATCGCTTGCCTCGGAGATGGGCTTCGCGCCGGAGACACTGCGCTTCGCCGGCGGCACGGACTACGCGCTGACGCCATCGATCTACGCCGCCGCCGACATCTTCGCCTCGCCGACCTATTCCGAAGGTTTTTCCAACACCATCCTTGAGGCGATGGCCTGCGGCCTTCCCGTCGCCAGCTGCGAGGTCGTCGGCGTCACGGATTGCCTGCGCCACGACGACAACGGCCTGCTGACGGAGGCCGGCGACGTGCCGGCCCACGCCGCCGTGCTGCGCCGGCTGATCGAGGACGAACCGCTGCGCCGGCGCATCGCCGTTCGCGGGCTTGAGGATTGTCGCGCCAACTATTCATGGTCGGTCGTCGGCCGGCGCGTCGTCGAGGTTTACGAAGACCTGCGCGGCACCGTGCCGGCGGGCGACTTCCGTCGCGACCTCGTCGCGAGCCCCTGCCGCTTCCGCGTCCACCCGCACCTGCTCTGAACGGTGCCGACGGCGCTCGCCATCTCGCCCCATCTCGACGACGCCGTGTTCTCGGCCGGTGGATACCTCGCGCGGCTGGCGCGGAGCGGCTGGCGCGTTGTTACGTCGACCGTGTTCACCGCCTCCGTGCCCGATCCGCTGGGCTTCGCCCTGGCCTGCCAACTCGACAAGGGCCTGGCGGCAGACGTCGACTACATGGCGCTGCGCCGCGACGAGGATGCCGCGGCCTGCGCCGTGCTCGGCGCCGAGCCGCGCTGGCTCCCCTTCGCCGAGGCGCCGCACCGCGGCTACGGCTCCGCGGCCGCGCTGTTTGCCGGCCTGCACGAGGCCGACGGCATCGTCAACGCGATCGCGCCGGCCCTCGTCGACCTGATCGACACTCTTGGGCCGGACGAGATCCTGGCGCCACAGGCGATCGGCGCCCACGTCGACCATGTCGCGGTCTACCTGGCCCTGCGCCGGTGCCGCCGACCGCTGCGGCTCTGGGCGGACTACCCCTATCTCGCCCGCACCGCGCCGCGCCCCAGCCCCTTCGCTGCGGAAATCGCCGAGCGCGATATGGAGGCGATCACGCTTGGTGCGGACGAACTCGACCTAAAGGCCGATGCCGCGATGCGATACGCCAGCCAGCTGAGCTTCCAGTTCGGTGGCGATGACGCCGCTGGTGCGATGATCCGCGATTCCGGTGCGATCGAGCGTCTGTCGCGGAGTTGATTGTCGGCGCCCGCTCGTCGCCACGTCTCACCCCAGCAGGCGACGCACGCGCTTGGCTGGCTTGCGGCGGAAGGCGGCAACGATCTCGACGTGGGCGGCGTAGCGGAACTGGTCGACCGGCACGATCCACTCCGCCTCGAAGCCGGCCGCCACCAGGATTGCCGCGTCGCGTGAAAAGCTCGCGACGTCGCAGCTGACCGAGGCGACGCGATTGACGCCCGAGGCGCAAATGTGCGCCATTGCCG
>CAXTQM010000204.1:0-5103 GCA_964246205.1 uncultured Beijerinckiaceae bacterium
CCCTTGGACGCTGTCATGGCGCAGCGCGGCAGCACGTCCGGCATGCCGGCGGCGAGCACGGAGGCGACGCGCAACACGGCGCCGACCACCTGCGCGCGTTCGATCATGGCCGTCGGCATCATGCTGCGGATCTGCAGCGCCACCTCCTCGTCGAGGCCGACGTAGCGCAGCGTCGCCACCAGCGACAGGAACGAGCGCCCGGCGTGGTCAACGCCCGGCAGGATCGCCGAGGACACGAGGTTGAAGCTCTGCACGCCGCGATAGTCGGGGTGGGCGCGCCAGTTCACCTCGGACAGGTAGCAGGCCGCCTCGCGCAGGCGGCGATCGGTCTCCGTTTCGGCCACACCGGCCGAGCGCAAGAATGCCTGCGTCCAATGGATGAGGTCGGCGGCGTAGCGCGGCGCGCGCGACAGCAGGCGGTTGGCCTTCGCGGCGGCGACCAGCAGCGGGTCGTCGCCCTTCCGAGAGGCGTCGAGCGCCTCGTAGAGCAGCCCCTCGCGCACGCCATAGGTGGAGATCACCACCTCCTTCGGCTTGGCGCGGCGGATCAGTTCGTCGAGCACCACGGCGCCGTAGGCGAGCAGGGGACGGCGGGCGGCATTGACCGAACCGATCGCCAGGAACGAGCCAGCGTCGGCACGCTCGACGAGGGCCGCGAGGTCGGCCGCCTCCTGCGCGGGGATGGCGTAGCCGTGCATCACCATCAGCGGATAATCGCTCCGCCCCATATGCAGTTTGGCGAGCGCGCGCCATGTGCCGCCGACGGCGTAGAAGCTGCGTCCCGCCAGGCGATCGAGGTTGCGGCAACCGGCGATCGCGTCGCGCACGATCTTGGCCGCGGCCCTCGGCGAGCCGCCGGAGGCATCCATCAGCGCGAGCCCACCGAGCGGCACGCTCACGCCCTTGCCGACCTTGCCGGCCTTGACGTCGATGAGTTCGAGCGAGCCACCGCCGAGATCGCCGACAACGCCGTCGGGCGCGTGTACGCCGGACATGACGCCTAGTGCCGACAACCTGGCCTCGCGCTCGCCCGAGAGCAGCGCGATGTCGATGCCGCCGAGCGCCTCGCGCGCTGCCGCGACGAACTCCGGCCCGTTGGAGGCGTCGCGGGCGGCCGCCGTGGCGATGACCCGGACATCGTCGATGCCCATCATAGCGGTCAGCAGGCGGAAGCGTTTCAGCGCGGTCAGCGCCTTCTCGACTCCGCCCTTCGGCAGCTTGCCGGTGGAATGGACGCCGTTGCCGAGCCCGCAGAGCGACTTCTCGTTGAAGGCCGGGATCGGCGCGCGGTCTAGATCGTCGTAGCAGACCAGGCGCACCGAGTTCGAGCCTATGTCGATGATCGCGACGGGCCGCACGGGCGCCCGCTCGCCGTGGCGCGACTCGGGCTGTGCGTGGGTCAACGGTGCTCCAGGCGCTTGAACAGCGTGCGCGGGCTCGAGTCCTTCAGGCTCTTGCCGCGGCCCGAGAGGCTCGGGTTAGTCATGAAGTAGGAATGCGCGTTGAACGGCTCCTCGCTCGCCGGCGCCACGATGCGCGTCGACGAGCCGTCGGGGGATACGAGATAGGATTGCTGGTTGTCGAGCAGGTTCGCAACCATGATCTGATCGAGCACCTGCTCGTGCACGGTTGGGTTGAGGACCGGCAGCATGATCTCGACGCGGCGATCGAGGTTGCGGGTCATGAGGTCGGCCGAAGAGACGTAGACCAGCGCCTTGGGATGCGGCAGGGCGTGGCCGTTGCCGAAGCAATAGATGCGGGCGTGCTCGAGGAAGCGCCCGATGATCGACTTGACGCGGATGTTTTCGGAAAGTCCCGGCAGGCCTGGCCGCAGGCAGCAGATGCCGCGCACGATGCATTCGATCTGCACCCCCGCCTGGCTCGCCCGGTAGAGCGCGTCGATGATGCCGGGATCGACCAGCGAGTTGCACTTCAGCCAGATCGAGGCTTTCTTTCCGGCCTTGGCGAAGGCGACCTCCGCCTCGACGTTCTTGAGGAAGCGCTCGCGCAGCGACACCGGCGACATGGCGAGGCGCTCGAGGTCGCTCGGCTCGGCATAGCCGGTGATGAAGTTGAAGACGCGCGAAACGTCGCGCCCGATCGCCGGGTCCGCCGTGAAGAACGAGACGTCCGTGTAGATCTTGGCGGTGTTGGGGTGATAGTTGCCGGTGCCGATGTGGCAGTAGGTGATGAGCGCTCCGCCCTCGCGCCGCACCACCATCGACAGCTTGCCGTGGGTTTTCAGCTCGATGAAGCCGAACACCACCTGCGCGCCGGCGCGTTCCAGGTCGCGCGACCAGCGGATGTTGGCCTCCTCGTCGAAGCGCGCCTTCAGCTCCACCAGCGCGGTGACGGACTTGCCGGCCTCCGCCGCCTCGATCAGCGCGCCGACGATCGGCGAATCCGACGATGTGCGGTAGAGCGTCTGCTTGATGGCGACGACGTTGGGATCGCGCGCCGCCTGCTTGAGGTACTGCACGACGACATCGAACGATTCGTAAGGATGATGGACGACGAGGTCCTTCTGCCGAATGGCGAGGAAGCAGTCGCCGCCATTGTCGCGCACCCGCTCGGGGAAACGCGGATTGTAGGGCTTGAACTTCAGCTCGGGCCGATCGAGCGAAACGATCTCCGACAGCTCGTTCAGCGCCAGCATGCCGTCCTGCACGAAGGTCTCATCGGCGACGACGCCGATCTCCTCGGCGACGAAGGCGCGCAAGGCCGGTGGCATCAGGCTGTCGTACTCCAGCCGGATCACCGAGCCGCGGCGCCGGCGCTTCAGTGCCGATTCGAACAGCCGCACCAGATCCTCGGCTTCTTCCTCGATTTCGAGGTCGGAGTCGCGGATCACGCGGAAGGCGCCGGATCCCTTGAGCAGGTAGCCTGGGAACAGCGATTGCGTGAACATGCCGACCAGCGTCTCCAGCGAGACGAAGCGCGCCGGGCCGCCCTCCTGACGCGGCAGGTATATGAAACGCTCGCTCTTCTGCGGCAGACGGATCAGCGCGCGTAACACCTTGCTATCGCCGGGCCGCACCAGCTCGAGCGCGATCGAGAAGCCGAAGTTTGGGATGAAAGGGAACGGGTGCGCCGGGTCGACGGCGAGCGGCGTTAGCACGGGGAAGATGTGGCTGTTGAAGTGCGTCTCCAGCCAAGCGACGTCGTCTTGGTCAAGGTCGGCCGGATCGGCCAGAACGATGCCGACCCTGGCTATCTCCTCGCGCAACTCGCGCCAGCGGCGCTGCTGCTCGGCGGCGAGCCGCGATACGCCCTCGCGGACCTTGACGAGCTGCTCGGCGGGCGAAAGTCCATCCTCGGACGGCGTGGTGACGCCCTGGCGGACCTGGCCGCGCAGGCCAGCGACACGCACCATGAAGAACTCGTCGAGGTTGTTGGCCGAGATCGACAGGAAGCGCAGCTGCTCGAGCAGCGGGTGGTTGCGGTTCGACGCCTCCTGCAGGACGCGGCGGTTGAACTCGAGCCACGACAATTCGCGGTTGATGAAGCGTTGCGGCGAGGCGGCGAGCTCCTCCGGGCGATCGACGAGATCGCCCAGCGTATCCATCAGCGCGATGCCGGCGGCCGAGGCCAAGCCTGCCTCGGGAACGCCGGCGGCGTCGGCGAAGGCGACATCGCTCATCGAGTTCTCTCCCTGGGTTGGCCGGCGGCAGACCGCATCCCTGCGACTTGGCACGATCGGGCCAGCCCCACAAACGACGGATGCGACCGTCGAAGGGCGTGGCTTGCACCCGCCACCCCCTCGATGCATCGTTGAGCCAACGTAGAAGACGCTTTTTCGACAAAGGGTTGAAGGGAGTTTCGCATGACCGTCGCGCACATCCTGGCGCAGAAAGGACGAGCCGTCACCACGGTTCAGCCGCATGCCACCGTCCGCGATGTCGTCGATGCGCTGGCGACACGCCACATCGGCGCGGTCGTCGTCGCCGATGTCGAGGGACGGATGCACGGCATCGTCTCGGAACGCGACGTGGTGCGGGCGCTGGCGTCCCGCGGCTGCGACGCGCTCGACGATGCCGTCTCCGGGATCATGACCAAGGATGTCGTCACCGCCAGCGAGCACGACGGCATCCTGGAAGTGGTGGGCCGGATGTCGCGCGGCCGCTTCCGCCACATGCCCGTCCTCGCCGAAGGTCGCATCGCGGGGATCATCTCCACCGGCGACGCCGTCAAGTTCAGGCTCGAGCAGATGGAGCAGGAGCAGTCAGCGCTGCGCGAGTACATCGCCACGGCGTGATGGGGGTTGCGGTGGTCAGCGCCGGCGCTCGCTCGCCGCCAGCCGCGTCGCGAGATCCGGGACGGCCCGGCGCGCCACCGCACGGCCGTGCTCGATCATCTCGGCGGCGCGATGGAATTCGAACAGGCCAACGCCGGGCGTGCGCGCGTAGAGCGTGACGTCGGGCGGATCGAGCGCCAGTCGGGCGTGGGAAATGCGCTCCTGCGCGATCGAGAACGCCCCGACCATGATCCCGGCGATCCCCGGTGCGCCGTCCGCCCGGCGCTTGAACAACCTGCGCCGCGAGAACAGCAGCCGTCGCGCCTTCTTCGCGCGTCCGGGCGACTGCACCACCTCCTCGGTGGCGCCCGAGGCGACCTCGTCGAGGTCGGCCAGCGTTGGGTCGACGGTCGCATCGTGCAACGCTTCGCCGCCCGGCAGCGCGCCAGTGAGGTTCACCGCAATGACGAGATCGGCGCCGAGCGCGCGGCAGACCGAAACCGGCACCGGGTTCGACATGGCGCCATCGAACAGCCAGCGTCGGTCGATCATGACGGGCTCGAAGATGCCCGGCAGCGCGTAGGAGGCGCGGATCGCCTCGACGACGTCGCCCGCGCGCAAGCAGACCTCGCGGCCCGAGCCGAGCTCCGTCGCGATTGCGGCGAAAGGGATCGCCAAATCCTCGATGCGCAGGCCGCCGAGTTCCTGTACCAGCTGCCGTCGCAAGCGGGTGCCGCCGATCAGCGCCGAGCCGCCGAGCGACAGGTCCATCATGGCAAAGACGCGGCGGCGGTTGAGTCCGCGCGCGAAGCTCTCCAGCGTTTCGAGCCGCCCCGCGGCGTGACACGCCCCGACGACGGCACCGATCG
>CAXTQM010000204.1:5113-5415 GCA_964246205.1 uncultured Beijerinckiaceae bacterium
CGGGGGTGCCGCGCCCCCGCGCGGTGGCCCCCGCCCCCCCGACGGCCCCGAGCGGGGGGCCGGCGACGACATCGATGGCGAAGCCCTGCGCCGTCAGCTCGCGGATGATCCCGATATGCGCCCAGCCCAGCGCCGCGCCACCGCCGAGAGCAAGCCCGATGCGGCGGCGCGACGGACCTTCGTCGCCGCGACGAGCGGCTGTCGCCGGCGCGCCATTCGCGACGGTCAGCGGCTCGGCGAACGGCCCGCCGATCCGAAACAGGCTGCGCGACCGCATGCGGCCGTCAGGCGGCATCCGGCAC
>CAXTQM010000205.1:0-3619 GCA_964246205.1 uncultured Beijerinckiaceae bacterium
GGCTCCTACCTCGGCGAAGACGACATCATCCGCATCGAGGACGTCTACAACCGGCGGTGAAGGCGGGACGGCGACGACGTCACCTAGGACGCTCGGCAGATCGAGGCGAAGAGCGCGGGTCGTCGCTAGCCTGGACGAACGACGAGACCTCGGCTCGCTCTGCTCGCCGGCATCACGGCTCGATCCTCCGGCCGTAACGCTGCTGTGCCGCGACGATGGCGGCATGGTTCGCTCGCGCCCATTCGCCGAGCTGGCGCACCGGGCCGGCAGAGGGAGCGGCCGAGGTCGGTCAGCGCGTAGTCGACCCGCACCGGAACGCTCGGGGTGACGGTGCGCGAGACGAGGCCGTCGCGTTCGAGGTTGCGCAAGGTCAGGCTCAGCATGCGCTGCGAGATGCCGGCGACGCGGCGCTTCAGCTCGTTGAAGCGCACCGGTCCGTCGCCGAGCAGCATGACGATGAACATGCTCCATTGTCGCCGACGCCCGGCGCCACGGCCGTGCAGCAAGGCGCGATCTCGCCGCCGGGCGGAAGGTCCTCGAACGGTGTGCCGGTCACATCGGTGCGCCCTGGTTCATGCCCTGTGCGTTCTTGCGGCACACCTGACGGTGCCGCTAAGTGCCCTGGTTACCGACCGTAACCCAGGAGGCTACAGCCATGAAGCTCCTTCACGTCGATTCCAGCATTCTCGGTGAGAATTCCGTCAGCCGCAAAGTCTCCGCCGCCATCGTCGCCCACATCGTTGACGAGACGACGCCGGGAACGCAGGTGACTACTCGCGACCTCGCCGCCCACCCGATCTCCCACCTCTCCGGCGCCTATCTCGCGGGTCAGAACCCCGAGGTGAAACACGAACAGGCCATGCAGGAGGACATCGAGCTCGGCGGCGCCGCGCTGGCCGAGTTTCTCGCCGCAGATACGATCGTCATAGGCTGCCCGATGTACAATTCGCCATTCCGAGCCAGCTCAAAGCTTGGATCGATCGCATCCTCGTGGCCGGCAAGACCTTTCATTACACCGACAAGGGCCCGCAGGGCTTGGCCGGCGGCAAGCGGGTCATCGTCGCCGCTTCGCGCGGCGGCTTCTACGGCGCCGACACGCCCCACGCCTCCTACGAGCACCAGACTAGCTACCTGCGCACCGTGTTCGGCTTCATGGGGATCACCGACGTCTCGATCATAGCCGCCGAAGGCCTCGCGAGAGGGCCGGAGCAGCGCGAGAAGGCGTTGGCCGGCGCGCTGAGCGAGGCCGCGCAGATGAAGGTTGCGGCCTAGGCGGATGCTTTTTTGTCGTTGCGAGCGGAGCTAGGCGACTCGCTTCCGACCAACTTTCGCTGGCGCTCGCGATGACTGTTACAGCAGCCTGCGCTCTGGATCGGAAGAAGCGTCAGCGCCCGCCCGACACCGTCATGATCGATCCGACGGCGTAGCTCGCATCCTCCGATACAAGCCAGGCGACGGCGGCGGCGATCTCCTCCGGCTCGCCGCAGCGCCCGACCGGTATGGTTTGGGCGATCTGATCGGCGAAGCCCACGCTCATGTCGGTGACGATCATGCCCGGCGCCACGGCGTTGACGCGGATGCCCTCGCGGGCAACCTCCTTCGCAAGGGCGATGGTGAACGACGTCAGCGCGCCCTTCGATGCGGAATAAGCGACCATGCCGGGAATGCCCCCCGAGGTCGCGGCGATGGAGCTGACGTTGACGATGGCGCCGCCGTGGCCGCCGTGCCTGGTCGAGAGCCGGCGGATCGCCTGCTTGGCGCACAGTGCCGGGCCGACGACGTTGATCGCCAGCACCTGCATCAAGCTTCTGGCATCGTGCTCGTCGATGCGGTGCATCTCCCCGAGCACGCCGGCGTTGTTGACCAGCGCGGCGAGTGGACCGAATACCGCGTCGCAAGCCTCGAACATGGCCTCGACTTCGTCCTCCTTCGAGACGTCGGCCCCATGTGCGATGGCGTGGCCGCCGCTGGCCTCGATGTCCTTCACCACCGCGGCGGCGGCGTCGGCACCGCTGGCGTAGTTCACCACAACGGCGTAGCCGTCGGCGGCGAGCCGCTTGCAGATCGCCGCACCGATCCCCCGGCTGCCGCCGGTGACCACCGCCGCGCCCTTGCCTGCCGCCATGATCGTTCCTGCTTCCTCGACTTGTATTCGTCGGCTTGCGTTCGTTGACTTGAAAGGCGGTTTGGCCTAGCCAGCCCGTGTCCGCACGCCGAAGGCGGTGGGCTTCCAAGAACCACAAGAAGACGGTCGCCACGGGGTTCCCCGTGTCAGTCCGGCACCAAGGAAGAGACCCATGTTCGCTGTCATCAAGACAGGCGGCAAGCAATACAGCGTTGCCGCGGAAGACACCATCACCGTCATGAGCCTGGCCGGCGAGCCGGGTGACATCATCACCTTCGCCGAGGTGCTGATGTTCGTCGGCGACGACGAGACCAAGTTCGGCGCGCCTTTCGTAAGCGGCGCCACCGTCACCGGCGAGATCGTCAACCAGAACCGCGGCCCCAAGGTCATCGCGTTCAAGAAGCGCCGTCGGCAGAACTCCAAGCGCAAGCGCGGCCACCGGCAGGATCTGACCACCATCAGGATCACCGGGCTGAACGTCTAGCCGCCTTGCCGGGCGAACGCCCGACATCCATCTTCCCATTCAGCGGGCCTGCGACGGCCTGGAGCGAAAGACCATGGCACACAAGAAAGCAGGCGGCTCGTCCCGCAACGGCCGGGATTCCGACGGGCGCCGTCTCGGCGTCAAGAAGTTCGGCGGAGAGCGCGTGATCGGCGGCAACATCATCGTCCGCCAACGCGGCACCAAGTGGCACCCCGGCGCCAATGTCGGGATCGGGACCGACCACACCCTGTTCTCGAAGGTCGAGGGCACGGTAAAATTCATCACCAAGGCCAACGGCCGCGCCTTCGTCGCGGTGGTGCCGGCCGAGGCGCCGCACGCTCAGGCGGCGGAATAGGCACACCCGGGCGGGGCCTTCGCCCCGCCGGCAGGGAGTCGCGCGACCATGTTCCCGGACATCAGCCGCGACGACATCTTCCGCATCGAGACCGAGCGGCTCTGGCTGCGCTGGCTGCGTTCCTCCGATGCGATGGCCGTCGCCGCCTTCGCCGGCTTGCCCGAAGTCGCCCAGATGACCGCCTCGATCCCACACCCCTATCCGGCCGGCGAGGCGGAGCGCTTTATCCTGCACGCTCGCGCCACCACCGCCGGCGGCGATGCCCTCGTGCTCGCCGCGACCACCAAGGCCAAGGGCCGCCCCTTGGTGGGATTGGTGTCGGCGCAGGTCGAGGAGGCCGGCGAACTCGAACTCGGCTACGCGATCGGGCCGGCCTATGCCGGGCGCGGCTACGCCACCGAGGCCGTCTGCGCATTAGTCGACGCGGTGTTCAACCTGAGCGAGGCGCGCGCGCTCGTCGCCAGCAGCCGTACGGTCAACGCCGCATCGCGCCGCGTGCTGGAGAAGGCCGGTTTCGTTCAAACCGGCGCCGGGCTCAAGGACCTGCCGGCGCGCGGCGGGCAGCATCCCTGCGATTTCTTCCGCCGCGATCGTCACGACTGGGCTGCCCGGCAGATCGGGGCGCGGCGCCTGCCCGGCATGGCCCAGCAGGCGC
>CAXTQM010000205.1:3629-5363 GCA_964246205.1 uncultured Beijerinckiaceae bacterium
GGGGGGGCGGGGCCGCCCGGCATGGCCCCAGCTGGCCCCGCGCCAGGCTCCCTCGTCGCTGGGGGCCGGGAAGCCGCAGTAGGCTAGCGCTTGCCGGCGCCGTCGCCGTCGCGCATCTGACCGGTCGGCTCCTGCACGTGCGCTTCCAAGAACCACAGCTGCTTGTCGATGCCGCGCGACACCTCGGTCAGCAGGTCCGCCGTATCGGCGTCGCCGGCCTCGTCGGTCGTGTCGATGTCCTCGCGCACGGCATTGCCATAGACGGCGTAGCGGTCGATCAGTGCCGCGAGGTGGTCGGCGATGGCGTAGGTGTCGAGCGGGTAGGCGGCGAGCTGCGAGGTCTCCGAGACCGACTGCACCGTGCCCTTGGCAGTGCCACCGAGCTGGGTAATGCGCTCGGCGATGCTGTCGTTGTACTCGTCCACCTCGTCACGGAAGCCGTCGAGCATCAGGTGGATGCCGATGAATGAGGGACCCTTCAGGTTCCAGTGCGCCTGCTTGATGTCGAGCGCCAAGTCGATTCCGTCGGCGAGACGCTTCTGCAGCGTGTCGATCGACACCGCCTTGCTGTTGGTGTCGTTGCGCGTCTCGTGCCTGTGCACGCCGGCTGCGGGCTTCTTCATCGTTCGTTCTCCGTCTCGACCCGCTGACCCGGCTCCCGCTCGGCGGGCCGGTTGCTGGGATTTCTGCCAAAGCCGCGGGCCGCGGCGTTGTTCCGGCTGCCGTCGGCTCTCGTTCCCGACGCGGTTGCGGCTCAGCCGCGGTCCATGACAGCAATCCTCGTGGACACGATCACCGGAAGAACACTCATGGGCTGGGGCTTCGAGCCCGGGCCCTGGTTCGGCGCCGCCGTGCACGAGGCGGAGACGCTGCGCGCCGGCGGCGCCAGCGAGGCCGAGATCCGCACCGCGGTGGCAGAGCGCGTGCCACTGCCGGCCGAGCTGCTGCGCGCCAGCGGCACGCTGCCGTTCCAAAGCAACATCCGCCCAGAGATGGACGGCGACGCCGACAACATCGCCAAGGTTGCCGAGCACATGGTCAGGCTGATGCGCCTGCCGATGGTGCGCGCCGGCGCCATCATGCCCGACGCTTGCACGTCCGACCGCCGGCCCGGCAGCTTCCCCGTCGGCGGCGTCGTGGCGACGGAGGGCACGATCCACCCCCGCATGCACTCGGCCGACATCTGCTGCGTCGAGCGGCGCGGTGGCGATCGTCACCCACCAATCCCGCTCAACATGGCGGCGCCGACCTCGTCGCCGAGGATCGCGGCGCGCCGCACGGGCTCGGCTTCGCGCCGCATGGCGCCGGCCGCAACATGAGCCGCACGGCGTTCCTGAAGCTGCACGCCGGCAAGACCCCAAAACAGATCTTCGCCGAGCAAACCGCCGGCATCGACGCGCGCGCCTTCTGCGGGATTGTCGACGCCTCCGAGCTGCCCGGCGCCTACAAGGACGCCGCGATGGTGCGCCGGCAGATCGCCGAATTCGGGCTGGCCGAGGTGCGCGACACGATCGAGCCCTACGGCAGCATCATGGCCGGCGACTGGCAGCGCGACGCGCCGTGGCGCAAGAAGGCCGGGCGGCGAAGGGAGGCACGCCGCAGGTTTAGGGCGCGCTTCCGCCAAAGAATGACGATGGCGTGCTTCAGACGGCCAACCCCTCGGCGGCGAGCGCCTTGGGGATGGCGTTGCGCAGCTGGGAATAGCCGCGGGTGGCGTGCGGCCAGAAGGCGACG
>CAXTQM010000206.1:0-5297 GCA_964246205.1 uncultured Beijerinckiaceae bacterium
CCGGCAACTGCTGCTTCGGCGGCGCCGACGGCAAGCGCCTCTTCATCGCCGCCGAGACCCACCTCTTCGCGGTGGACCTGACCGCAAGCGCGATCTAACGTTGAAACCGGCAAAAACAACTACAATCGACCGGGTGTCGAAACTTGATGTCGTCATTGCGGGCGCAGCGAAGCAACCGCGAAAGACAAATGAATAAGACCCAGCGGGCAGCCTACGGGTTGCTTCGCTGTGCTCGCCGTATCGAATTGATCTGCTAAACCATGGAGAGGCGCTATGCCTCGTTAGCCCGCATTGACGCTTGTCGGATTTTGGCAATGCGAGCGCGGTGCGGCCTCGAGGTCGGCGAAGGCGCGCTTGAGGTCGCTGCGGGCATCCAAGTCGCAGCCGCGAACCGCCAGCTTCGGCTCGACGCCATGAACGGCGCTGAACAGCGCGTGGCGAAGCAGCCTTCGGCGCGGTTCGTGAAGTAGGCGTAGAGCTTGGGCCACTCGTCGGCGATCTCGATAGATCAACTAGTTTCACGTCGGGCCGCCTCCGGCAAACGGCCGCCTACCGCTCCCGGCGCGGCAGCTTCAGGGCCAGGGGGTCGCTCTCCAGCAGGGCGTAGAGCAGGTGGTCCTGCCACAGGCCGTTGATGCGGAGGTAGGCGCGGGCGATGCCTTCGCGCTGGAAGTTGGTGCGTTCCAGCAGGCGGATGGAGGCGTCGTTGGCCGGCAGGCAGGCGGCCTCGATGCGGTGCAGGCGGAGCGAGGAGAAAGCGAAGGTCGAGGCGGCGCGCACCGCCTTGGCCATCCAGCCCTGGCCGGCGAAGGGCTGGCCCATCCAGTAGCCGAGCGTGGTGGCCTGGGCGACGCCGCGCTTGACCTGGCCGAAGGTGAGGCCGCCGAGCAGGGCGTCGTCGCACTCGCGGAACACCAGGAAGGGGTAGGCGTCGTCGTTCTCGATCTCGGTGGCGTGGCGGCGCAGCCGGCGGCGGAAGGCGGCGCGGGTCAGGTCGTCGGCCGGCCAGGTCGGCTCCCAGGGCGAGAGGAACCCGCGCGACAGGTGGCGCAGCGCCGCCCAATCGTCGAAGTCGCTCATCTCGCCTGGGCGCAGGTAGACGCCGTCGCCGCGCACGAAGGTGGCGCTGTCGCGTATCAGGGTGCGGAACAGCGCCATCAGGCGCGCCCCGAAACGCGTGCCCCGACCTGGTTCGGGCGCAGCACCTTGGCGACGGGGCCGACGGCGGCCACCGTGGGGAGGCTCGCCAGGGCGCGGGCGCCGGCAGCGCACACGGCGGCGACGTCGAGGCTTTCGATGGCGGCGACCACCTCGTCGCGCGGCAGCACCCGGCCGAAGGCCAGCAGCTGGCGAGCGACCTGCTCGGCGCGGGCTCCGGGCGACTCCAGGGCGGCGAGGAGGGAGACTTTCATCTGCGCCTTGGCGCGGCCGATCTCGGCCTCTGTGAGGTCGTGCGCGGCCTGGGCGACGGCGTCGAGGGCCACCGCCATCAGCTCGGGCACGTCGGCGGCAGCGGTGGCGGCGTAAAAGCCCAGCAGGCCGGTGTCGGCGTAGGACCAGTGGAAGGCGTTGATCGCGTAGCAGAGCCCGCGCTCCTCGCGCACGTCGGCGTAGAGGCGTGAGGAAGCGCCGCCGCCGACCGCGTTGGCGAAGACCTGCAGCGCGTAATGCGCGGGGTCGGCGTAGGCCAGGCCTTGCCAACCGACCATGATCTGGGCCTGCTCGAGCCGGCGCTTGAGGCGCCGCTCGCCGCCGGTGTAGCGCGCCACGGCCGGGGCAGCGGCGGGCGCTTTAGTGCCCAGCGCCTCGAAGCGGGCCGCAGCCTCGTCGACGATCCGGGCGTGCTCGACGCGCCCAGCGGCGCCGACGATCGTGCCGCGCGCGAGATAATGCCGGCCAAGGTAGGCGCCGACCGTGTCGCGCGAAAAGCCGGAGACGCTGGCGGGCGTGCCGAGGATGGCGCGGCCGATCGGCTGGTCGGCGTAGGCGGCGGTTCCGAACATGTCGTGGACGAGGTCGTCGGGCGTATCTTCCACGGCGCCGATCTCCTGCAGGATGACGCCCTTCTCGCGCTCCAGGTCGGCCTCGGCGAAGGTCGAGTCGGTGAGGATGTCGGCCAGCAGGTCGAGCGCCAGCGGCGCGTCGGCGGCGAGCACATGCGCGTAATAGGCGGTCTGCTCGACGCCGGTGGCGGCGTTGAGGTCGCCGCCGACGGCCTCGATCTCCTCGTTGATAGCACGGGCGGATCGGCGCCGCGTGCCCTTGAAGGCCATGTGCTCGAGGAGGTGCGACAGGCCCTGCTCGGCATCCGTCTCGTGGCGCGAGCCGGCACCGATCCAGACGCCGAGCGAAGCGGTTTCGAGATGCGGCATGGCATCGGTGACGACGCGCAGCCCGGAAGGCAGCGTGGTGACTTCTATGGTCACGACGCGGTCTTCAGCGCGCGCCCGGCGTCGACCTTGTCGCGGATGAAGCGCTCGATGGCGCTCAGGTCGTTGGCGACCACGGTGAAGCGCTCCTGGCGCCCGAGCAGCTCGGCGAGATGCGCCGGCAGCGGCGGACGGATGCCGATGGCGCGCTCGATCGCGTCGGGGAACTTGGCAGCATGCGCCGTGCCGAGCACGACCATGGGGGTCGACGGATCCTTGGCCTGAGCCTGCCGGGCGACGTGAAGCCCAACCGCCGTGTGCGGATCGACCAGCTCGCCGGCCTGGTGCCAGCAGCGCGCAATCTCGGCAGCGGTCTGGTCCTCGCTCGTGGCGCCCGCATCGAATTCTTCGCGCAACGCTTCCAGCGTGGCTGCGGGGAGGGTGAAGCCGCGCGACTGCTTGAGGTTGTCCAGGTCGGCGCGAATGCGGGCACCGTCGCGGCCGGACATCTCAAACAGCAGGCGCTCGAAGTTCGACGAGACCTGAATGTCCATGGAGGGCGACATGGTGTGGGTCACGCCGCGCTGCTCGTAGTTGCCGTCCTCCAGCGCGCGGACCAAAATGTCGTTCTCGTTGGTGGCGATGACGAGACGCTCGATCGGCAGGCCCATGCGCTTGGCGATCCAGCCAGCGAGGATGTCGCCGAAGTTTCCGGTCGGCACGGTGTAGCTCACCCTGCGGTGCGGTGCGCCGAGCGCCACGGCCGAGGTGAAGTAGTACACCGTCTGCGCGAGCACGCGTGCCCAGTTGATCGAGTTGACGCCGGAGAGCCCGTATTCGTCGCGGAAGGTGGCGTGGTTGAAGAGCGCCTTCACCGCCGCCTGGCAATCGTCGAACGTGCCCTCGAGCGCGACGACGTGGATGTTGTCGCCCTCCACCGTGGTCATCTGCCGGCGCTGCACCGGGCTGACGCGCTCGTGAGGGTAGAAGATCACCACATCGATGTTCTTCAGGCCGCGGAACGCCTCGATGGCGGCGGCGCCGGTGTCGCCCGAGGTGGCGCCGACGATGGTGGCATGCTGGCCGCGGCGGGTGAGCGCGTGCTCCATCAGCCGGGCGAGCAGCTGCATGGCGAGGTCCTTGAAGGCCAGCGTCGGGCCGTGGAAGAGCTCGAGCACGAAGAGGTTGTCGCCGAGCTGCGCCAGCGGCGTGACGGCGGGGTGGCGGAAGTCCTGCAGGCCGACGTCGATCATGCCGCGCAGCGTGGCGGCATCGAGATCGCCGCCGACGAAGGGCATCAGCACCGCCTCGGCGACCTCGGCATAGGATTGTCCCGCAAAGCCGGCGATCTTGGCAGCTGACAATTGCGGGTAGCTCTGCGGCAGGTAGAGCCCGCCGTCGCGGGCGAGCCCCGCGAGCATCGCCTCGGAGAAGCCCAGCGTCGGCGCCTCGCCGCGTGTGGAGATGTATCTCAAGACCCGACCCGCTCCATGAGCACCGCTGTAGCACGGCGGCGACGGCTCGGCCCGTCAGCCGGTCGTCGGGCGCGCTTCCGCTTCGTCCTGGCTCCCGCCCCGCGTCGGCGGGCCGGTCAGGCGCTTCCATGCGAAGCTCGTAAAGACGGTGAGGAGGCCGAGTGCAAGCCCGAACCACGTCAGCGCGTAGGAGAAATGGTTGTTGGGAATGTCGACGATGGTGTCGCCGCCCGACGGCCATCCACCCGGATTGGGCGTCGCGTCGGCGTCGATCACGAATGGCGCGGCGTCGTTCAGCTCGAAATGCTGGGCGATCTCGGCGGGGTCGCGCGTGTAGAAGCGATCCCTTGCCGGCTCGTCGGGCGGCGTGAAGACGTTGCGCGCTTCCGGCGGGCGCATCAGCCCGGTCACGGTCGTCTCGCCCTGCGCCTGGCCTGCCCGGCGCGTCGCCGGGTCGCGGCGCTCGGCCGGCACCGAGCCGCGGTCGACCAGCACGAGGCCGCCGCTGTTGAGCGCGAGCGGCGTCAGCACGTGGTAGACCGGGCCGTCGGTGGAGGCGCGCAGGATGTAGGCTTCCTTGGCGTTGTCGAAGCGGCCGATCGCCTCCACGCGGCGGTACTCGTAGTCGTCAGGCTTCAGCGCGTCCCAGGCGGAGGAAGGCGGCAGCGGCTGCGGCGCGGCCTTGGTGCGCGCCTCGATGCGGGCGACGATCGCGTCCTTCCAGGCGAGGCGTTCGAGCTGCCAGAAGCCGAGCCCGACCAGAAACGCGCCGGCGACGATGGTGAAGATCGCCGGGACCAGCAGGGAGCGAAGGCGGGATTGATCCCTCGTCGTCATTCGAAGCGGCCCTGCTCGGCCTTGTTGGAATACTGCAGCGCCGTCAGCAGCCCCTTGATCGGGCGGATCATGCCGATGATCAGGACTGTGCCGACTGTGGCCAGGACGACGTAGGCCCAGAACGATGGCTCGTAGGCGACCTGCATCCAAACGCCGACGGCGAGCAGGGCGAAGCCGCCGATAAAGGAAGCGAAGAACGCCGGCCCGTCGCCGGTATCGGCCTTGGTGAGGTCGAAACCACATTCGGGGCAGCGCAACTTCAACGCCAGGAAGCCGTCGAAGATGCTGGCCTTGCCGCAGCGCGGGCAGCGCCCCGCCAAGCCCGTCAGGAGGGGCGAGGGAGGCGTGGAACCAGGGGACACGTCAGGCATGGCCGACATATGGACCGGGCGCGGGAATAAAGCAGCCGCTCGCGACGCTATGCTTTGGCGCGGCACGTCTCCTGCTCCAGCACAGCCGACGCGCTGTGCCGGCGGCTTTCCTTTCGGCCGCCTTCTCCTCTAAAAGCGGCGAGCCATGCGGCGGGAACCCACGAAATGAGCGAAGCGTCGCCGGCGAGCACGCCCGGTGCTGCCGCGGCGCCGCGCCGACGGCGGGCGGGCAGGGTCCTTGCGCC
>CAXTQM010000207.1:0-5296 GCA_964246205.1 uncultured Beijerinckiaceae bacterium
CGCGCGACGAGCGGCGCTCGTCGTCGTAGCCGCCGTCGTCGGGCGGCAGCGCAGCGAGCGTGATGCCGCCGTCCCAGTCGCCCTTGCGGGCGATCACCTTTTCGATCTCGGCGAGGTACTTCTCGTCGCCGGGAGAAACGATGGAGAGCGCGGCGCCCGATTTGCCAGCGCGGCCGGTACGGCCGATGCGGTGGACGTAGTCTTCCGCGTGGGTGGGGACGTCGAAGTTGAAGACGTGGCTGACATCGGGGATGTCGAGGCCGCGCGCGGCGACGTCGGAGCAGACGATGAGGTCGACGGCGCCGGTCTTGAAGGCGTCGAGGCTCAGCATGCGAGCGCGCTGGTCCATGTCGCCGTGTAGCGCGCCGACGGAGAAGCCGTGCTTCTGCAAGGATTTGTGCAGCAGAGCAACGTCGCGCTTACGGTTGCAGAAGATGATCGCGTTCTTGAAGACATCGGCCTCGCGGCGGATCAGCCGGCGCAGCGTCTCGCGCTTGGCGGCGCCACCGTGCGAGGCGACGAGGCTCTGGGTTATGGTCGAAGCGGTGGTGGCAGCGCGCGCCACCTCGATGCGCACGGGATTGGTAAGGAACTGCTCGGTAAGCCGGGTAATCTCCGGCGGCATCGTGGCGGAGAAGAACAGCGTCTGGCGAGTAAAGGGCACCAGCTTGCAGATGCGCTCGATGTCGGGGATGAACCCCATGTCGAGCATGCGGTCGGCCTCGTCGATGACGAGAATGTCGATGCCGGTCAGCAACAGCTTGCCGCGTTCGGAAAAGTCGAGCAGGCGGCCGGGGGTGGCGATGAGCACGTCGGCACCGCGCGTGATCTTGGTCTCCTGGTCGGCAAAGGAGACGCCGCCGATGAGCAGGGCGACGTTGAGCTTGTGGTTGACGCCGTATTTGACGAAGCTCTCCTCGACTTGCGCGGCAAGCTCGCGGGTCGGTTCGAGGATCAAGGTCCGCGGCATGCGCGCCCTGGCGCGGCCGCTCTCAAGGCGAGACAGCATCGGGAGGACGAAGGCGGCGGTCTTACCGGTGCCGGTCTGCGCGATGCCGAGGATATCGCGGCCGAGCAGGGCTGGTGGGATCGCCTGCGCCTGAATGGGGGTCGGCATCGTGTAGCCCGAGGCTTCGACCGCCTTGAGGACCTTGTCGCTAAGGCCGAGTTCTTGAAATGACATCGATGTCCTGGATGGGGCGTTCGCGCCGGCCATCAGGCTTACCCAACATAGAGCCAATCACGCGGGCTCATGTGGGTTGCGAACGATTCGCCTATGAAGTCTAGGCCGTGAGCGTAGGGCGGCCGAAGTCGCGGCGGCTCTCCTATTCCGCACATCGGCCAAATCTGCTCCGAACGCAAGGGGCAGGCCGCAAATGTATGCTAAGCGCCGAAGTGCTCGCTCGCCGGCACTGTTGCACACATGCGGAAAAACCGTATAACGCCGCTTCGTTTCGGCCGGGGGCTGAACGGACGGTTCGGCTCTGCCGGGCAGGTCGCCCACATCGCGCGTAGCAGATGGGTTGCCGTCGTCCCGTGTCCTCGCCTTCGTGAAACACGTCGGGCCTTTCCGGGGCTCGAAGGGCTTCGCGCCGGAACACGACAGAGAAAGGCTCACGATGGCTCTATACGAGCATGTCTATATGGCGCGTCAGGACGTCTCCGCCCAACAGGTCGAGACCATGACGGACACCTTCAAACAGGTGGTTGAAGGCCTTGGCGGCAGTTTCGCCAAGGTCGAATATTGGGGCGTGAAGTCGCTCGCTTTCCGCATCAAGAAGAACCGCAAGGCTCATTTCACGCTGATCAACGTCGACGCGCCTCATGCCGCAGTGGCGGAGATGGAGCGGCAGATGGGCCTGTCCGAGGACGTGCTGCGTTTCATCACCGTGCGCGTTGAGGAGCATGAGGATGGCCCCTCGGCGATGATGCGCAAGCGTGAGGACGACGATCGTGGCGACCGCCGTGGCGGACCGCGCGGCGATCGTCCGCCCCGGCGCCCGCGCGAGGATGCGCCGGTCGGCGCCCCGGGCGAAGGAGCTTACTGATGGCCGTCACCACCACCGGCGGCGCGCGTCGTCCCTTCTTCCGCCGCCGCAAGACCTGTCCGTTTTCTGGCCCCAGTGCGCCAAAGATCGATTATAAGGATACGCGGCTGCTGTCGCGCTACGTGTCCGAGCGCGGCAAGATCGTGCCCTCGCGCATTACGGCTGTGTCAGCCAAGAAGCAGCGCGAACTTGCCCAGGCGATCAAACGTGCCCGCTTCCTCGGCCTGCTGCCCTACGTGATCCGCTAGCCTCTCTTGGCCCGTTGCGGGCCGACCCTTTCGTTGAGGCGTGCAGCGACGCGCCCCTAACCGCTCCCGCGGGACAGCGCCTTGAAGATCAAGCTTTCCAGTTCGAGTTTCTCCGGGACGGCGTTCACCGCGGGCGCAGCCGCCGGCGTCGCATCAGTGCTCCTCGCGATGCTGACGACGCAGCGCCTGCCGGCAACGCTGGTGCTGGGCTTCGTCTCTCCGCTGCCGGTGATGATCGCCGTATTGGCATTTGGTCCGCTCGCCGGCGCGCTTGCCGTTGTCGTGGGAGCGGTGTTCGTCGCCCTCTTCGACCTCAAGCTCGGCCATCTCGTCATGGTGGCGGACCCCTCCGGCTCGGCGGCATTGGCCGACAGTCTCGTCTATCTCGTCGGGCTCGGCATTCCCTCTTGGCTGCTGACTTTTTTGGCCCGGATCCCGTCGCCGCTGCCGCGTGCCGGCATTTCGCCGCCACGAATGAGACCCGACGAGCTGCGGCTGTCGCGTCTGGTCGTCGCCGCTGCGGCGTTCGCCATTCTCGCCGTGGCTCTTATCCTGGTGGTCGCAATCGCCAGCAGCGGCGGTTTGGCCAAATACGACGCTATGATGCTCGCCGATTACGAGACGATGCTCAGAACGATCGCTGAGCGGGGACAGTCCGCTTTGAGCGAAGAGGACTTCCACCGCTCGGCGCTCCTGCTCGCCTCGCTGCTGCCGTGGATGATGGCGGTCTTCGCGCTGGTGGTCTATGTCGTTAACCTGTGGGCCGCGGCGCGCATCGCGCGGACCTCGGGTGTACTTGGCAAGGAATGGCCCGACATACCGCGCAACCTGCGGCTGCCGCTTTTCGCGGCGCCGTTGCTGGCTCTCGCGCTGGGATTGAGTTTCCTCACCGGCCCGGTCGGACTGGCCAGTCACGTGGTCTGTGGGGCTCTCGTCGCCGCCTTCGCGCTGCAGGGGCTCGCCGTCATCCACCAGATAACGCGGGGACGGTCCTGGCGTCCGGTGGCGCTGGTCTTCACCTATTGCCTGCTGCCGCTGGTCCTGCTGCCTTTGATGTTCTGGGCGCTGCTGGGCCTGCTCGACACCGCCTTCTCGTTCCGTGACCGGCAAGGGCCGGTCATCAAGAAGCAACCAGAAAGTAAAAACCCATGGAAGTGATCCTGCTCGAACGTGTGGCCAAGCTCGGTCAGATGGGCGAGACCGTCCGCGTAAAGGACGGCTACGCGCGCAACTTCCTGTTGCCCGGCGGTAAGGCGCTGCGTGCCACCGAGGCCAACAAGAAGCGTTTCGAAGGCCAGAAGGCCGATCTCGAGGCGCGCAACCTCGAGGCCCGTGGCGAGGCCGAACAGGTCGGCGAGCGGCTCGACGGCGAGAGCTTCGTCATCATCCGCCAGGCCGGCGAGACCGGCTACCTCTACGGGTCGGTCGCGACACGCGACATCTCCGAGGCGGTGACCGCAGGCGGCACGCGGATCAACCGCAACCAGGTTGTGTTGACTCATCCGATCAAGACGCTGGGCGTTCACACGCTGCCGATCCAGCTGCATCCCGAGGTCGAGGTCCACGTCAAGATCAACGTGGCTCGCTCCGCCGAGGAGGCCGAGCGCCAGGCACGCGGCGAGGACGTCAACGTGGTCGAGCGCGACAACATGGACGATCTCGGTCTTGAAGTCGGCGCGGCGCTGGCTGGGTTCGAGGGCGATCTCGCGCGCTGAGGAAACCAGAAAGGCCGGAGCGGCACCGGGCGTGCTTGCATCTTGGTCAAGTGTTATGTGGGTGACCTGCCGGGGCGTACCTCGACCTGGCAGGAGTCCCCGCTCTGAATGCCCCCTGTCGACGCCTGAAATCCGTGCACCGTCCCTTTGGCCATTCCTGCCGGGCCTCAGACGGTTGCTTCGTCTATCGTTGGCTAAGCGATGGCCGCACCCACGCGGCGACCGTGGCTCAGTGCGAGAACGGCGTCGGCGAGACGCAAGGCTTGCGGATGATGCGTGATCAGAAACGTGGTCTTGCCGCGCATGAGGGTCGCCATGGCTTGGAGGACAAGAAGCTCGGATCGCGGGTCAAGACCCTCCGTGGGTTCGTCAAGCACGAGGATGGGCGCATCCTTCAGGAAGGCGCGGGCGATGGAGAGCCGCCGTGCCTGACCGCCCGAAAGGCGCGTGCCGGTCTCGCCGACGATGGTGTCGAGCCCCTCTGGCATGGCCAGGATTTCGTCCAGCAGGGCGGCGTCGCGTAGCGCGGCGTGGAGCGCAGCGTCATCGGCGCGGGGCTGCGCCAGCAAAAGGTTGTCACGCACGCTGATGTTGAAGAGGTGGGTTTGCTGCGCGACCACCGTGCACATGCCGCGGATATCCTCGCCGGCGAGCGCGCGCAACGGCACGCCGCCGATCGCGACGCGACCCTCCTGGTAGTCCCAGAACCGCAGCAGCACGTTGGCGAGGCTGCTCTTGCCGGAGCCGCTCGGGCCGACGATGCCGAGCGAACCGCCCTGCGGCACGACGAGGTCGATGCCGTCGAGCGCCCAGGGCGCATCATCGGCGTAACGCATGCGCAGACCCTCGATCCGTAGATCGAAGCGTGTCGGCAGGCCGCCCGGAACGTCGGGCTCGGTGACCGAGGGTGCGGCATCGACGATTTCGAAGATGCGACGGGCGGCGGCAAGCGTCTCGCCCAACGTCTGGAACGCCAGCGGCAGCGCGGCGACGGCCTCGAAGCTGGCCAGCACGAACAGCGCTATCATCGCCAGGTCGGGGCCGGGCAGGGCCTTGCCGGCAACGAGCGGGATGGCGATCACCACGGCGACCCACATCGCCAGATGTGCGCCGAGCCCCGATAGCGCCGACCCGGCGGCGCCGACCATCGCCAGGCTGCGCTGCTCTCTGACGAGCGCGCTGCCGAGCCCGGCGGCGAGCACGCGCTGACGGGTCTCGGCGCGGCAGACCATGAGTTCGCCGAGGCCACGCACGGTGTCGGAGGCGGTTGCGCGCAGGTCCGAGC
>CAXTQM010000208.1:0-5292 GCA_964246205.1 uncultured Beijerinckiaceae bacterium
CGGCGGCGACCTCGGGCGAGGTGTAGACCACGCCGGGGATGACGCCGTAATTCACGTGGCCGTGCTGGCCGGCCAGCATCTCGGCCAGGGCCACGCCCTCGTCCTCGGCCTTGTGCGCAAGCATCGGCCCGCGGATCACGTCGCCGATGGCGTAGATGCCGGCGACGTTGGTGTCGAAGCTCTTGCCGACCGTCACCCGGCCGCGATCGAGCGCCACGCCGAGCGCCTCGAGGCCGAGCCCCTCGGTGTTGGGCTTGCGCCCGATGGCCAGCAGCACGACGTCGGCCTCGAAGCTCCGCGCCTCGCCGCCGTCCCTCGGCTCCACCGTCACCTTGGCGCCGCTGTTGGTCTTCTCGACGCCCTGCACCTTGTAGCCGAGGTGGAAGGTCAACCCCTGCTTCTCCAGCATGCGCTGGAACTGCTTCGAGACCTCGCCGTCCATGCCCGGCAGGATGCGCTCGAGAAAGTCGACCACCTCGACCTCGGCCCCGAGCCGCTTCCAAACCGATCCCAGCTCGAGCCCGATGTAGCCGCCGCCGACCACCAGCATCTTCCTGGGCACGCTCTCCAGCTTGAGAGCGCCCTCCGAGGACACGACCACGGTCTCGTCGACCTCGACGCCGGGGATCTGCGCCACCTCCGAGCCGGTGGCGATGCAGATCGCCTTGGTCTCCAGAGTCTGGCTCGAGCCGTCGGCCGCCTTGACCTCGACCTTGCCGGGCGCGGGGATCGAGCCGGCGCCGATGAAGGGCTCGACCTTGTTCTTCTTGAACAGGAACGACACGCCGCTGACGTTGGCGCCGACGGTGTCGTCCTTGTGCTTCATCATCGCCGCGAGGTTGAGCTTCGGCGTGCCGACCTCGACGCCGAGCGCGGGGAAGTCGTGCGCCACCTCCTCGAACTTCTCGCTGGCGTAGAGCAGCGCCTTGGAAGGAATGCAGCCAATGTTGAGGCAGGTGCCCCCGAACGTCTCGCGCTTCTCCACCACCGCCACCTTGAGGCCCAGCTGCGCCGCGCGGATCGCGCAGACGTAGCCGCCGGGGCCGGTGCCGATGACGATGAGGTCGTAGGTCATGGTTCTCGCTTCATATCCGGTGGCCGTTTGCCGTGCCTCTTAGCGCCGTTGCCGGCGGGGGGGAACCGCCGGGCCTTTCTCTCCGTCGATCCCGCCGGTCGGAATGTCGCCGTTCGGCCACACCACGCAAGGGGGGCGACACACCCCCTCGCGACTGGCCATTGGCTTTTTGCGGCGCGGATGCGGCGCGGGCTTGCCGATCTTGGTAGAATGACCGGTGCCGCGGCTGGTTCCGGCGGCACCGCCGCGGCGAACAGGCCGCCCTCAACCTGCTGCGGCAACGCGCCGGGTGCGTCGCGCCGCAACGATCGCCAGCGCCGCCCGCGTGCCTTCCTCGAAGGCGCCGTGCGCCGTCGAGAAGAAATGCCGCGACGTCGCCTCGCCGGCGAAGAACAGCCGGCCGTCGACCGGCCTCGCCAGCACCGCGCGCGCGTCGGCGTGGCCGGGCAGGGCGTGGGAATACGAGCCCATCGCCAGCGGGTCGCCGGCCCAGCCGCTGGCGACCACCGGCACCAGCGCGCCGGCGAAATCGTGCCCGTAGGCGGCGGCGATCTCGCGCCGCGCCGCGTCGGCGAAGGCCGGCAGACCGCCCTTCTCCAGCTCGCGGGCATGGTCGCCGCCGAAATAGCCCTCGACCAGGTCGCGCCCGCGCGAGCGCAGCGTGTAGGCTCCGGTGTCGCGTTGCGTCACCGAACCCATCAGCCGCGTGTCGGGCTCGACCGCCTCAGACTGGGGAAGGCGCATGTAGAGCTTGTCGGCGAGGCCGAGCGGCAGTCGCGCGGCGGCGTGGAGATGGTCGTCGAGCGCGGGCGTGAAGCGGATCGCGCCCATCGCCAGGACGTTGGTCGGCACGGTGACGATGACGTGGTCGGCCTCGATCGTGCCGGTGCTCGTCTCGATCCGGACCGTCGCGCCGCCATGGTCGATCGCGGTGACATGGCAGCCGAGCCGCACCGGCAGCGCGCCCGCGGCCCGGACGAACATGGCGCCGTAGCCGCCCTCGACGCGCCAGTCCTCCTCGGTGTCGACGTAGCGGCCGAAGTCGACCACCGAGACACGCTCCAGCGGCGCCCCGTTGTAATACGTCGAGATCGCGTCGGTGAGGCCGTTGAAACGGGCCGCCGGGTCGAGCAGGTCCGAGGCGGCACGGTCGCGGCCGGTGCGCTCGGCCTCTTCGGCGGCATCGTCGAGCCGCCGATAGAAGCCGGCCTGCTCCTTTCCGAAGACGTCCTGGTCGGCGAAACCGAAGTCGCGCTGCGACTGCCGCTTGCGCCAGGGCGGCTCGCGCTTGTCGAGCTCGAGCCCGAGGTCGCGGGCGACCCCGGCGCAGACGTTGCGGTCGGCCGAGTGCAGCCATTCGCAGCCGAGGTCGAGCTGGTAGGGCGTGCCGCAGCCGTCGGTGTAAGCCCGCCCGCCGACCCGGTCGCGGGCTTCCAGGAGGAGGACGGAGAGACCGTAGGCCCGCGCCGTGCGCCCCGCCGCGATGCCGGCGGAACCGGCGCCGACGATCACCACGTCGGGCCGGAAAGGATGCGATGTCATGGAAGAAAGATGGTGGGGACGCCCCCTTTTGTCATCCCGTACGGGCCGATCGCGCATCCGGCCGAGAGGATTTGGCGCAAAGACAGAGCGAGACGATAACCGGCGCCAGCAACATCGCGACGCGATGCTGCGGGTCTGGACACGCGCGGTCATGAGGTCGACGCTTGTCGCACGCGCCCCGTCATCGAAGCATTTGGTTCAAGGTGATTGGCGTATGAGCACGTCGGGCGTCGCCAGTGACTTGCGCCGGCGCCGCATGCCGTCAACGTGCCGGACGATGTGCAAAGGCCGCTTTCGGCTCGATGACCGTAGCCGCTATTTGGTCGAGCGTGGCGCGATCAGTTGCAGCAGGACCGAAACGCCGTCGGCAGCCTTCGACAAGCCTTTCTCCTGGCGCATCCGGCCACCGGCCTGCAGGTCGAGTAGGCCGTGGACCGTGGCGAAGATCAAGCCCGTCAAGACCGCCGTCGGCATCATCGGAAGCTCGCCGGCCGCTTGGGCCCCTTCGATGACCGCCGCGAAGGCCGCGAACGATCCCATCGCGGCCGCTTCCAGGCCGCCGCCGCGCGAGGCGATGTCCGGATCGCTGAACAGAAGGCGGTAACGCGCCGGATAGGCTTCACCATAGGTGACGAAGCTGTCGAGCGCGTCCTTCACCTTCGCGAGCGGCTTGCGGCGCGATCGTCCGATGGCGAGAAACCCCTTGGTCAGCGTATCGAAGTCGCGTTCGGCCACCGCTGCAAGCAGGGCGGCACGATCGGCGAAATGCCGGTAAGGCGTGTTGTGCGAGACACCGACGGCCATGGCGACGGCCCGCAGCGTGACGGCGGCCTCGCCGCCGCTGTCCAGCAGCGCCGCCGCCGCCTCCACCAGCCGTTCGCCCGTGGTCGAAGTGCTGGTTACGGCCATTGTTTACGGGGGATCCATTTCGCGTGCTTCGACCGCCGCCCTTTGACCAAAGCGCATCGACGATCGCTCTTCCGACGTCAGACGAACAAGGGCTTCGGACTCCGTCCACAGCTTGCGAGCCGAGGCTTCGTCGTAGGACGCCTTGGACGACCGAGCCTCGGCCAGTCGGCCGTTGCACGATTGGATATACTTCCCCGAGGCGTTCGCGAAGCGCGGAGAAGTCGCCACGTCGGCCAACGCGCCGCCCGAGAACGAAAGACTGCCCATCGTGACGCCCATGGTCTTGAACAGCCACTTCGCCGGCCCTGTGACCATCAGCCGTTGCGCCATCGGCGGCGCCGTTCGCATGAGACCGGTCTCGACGATGAGGCCTGGGTCGAAGGCGATCGAGGCAATATCGGCGCCCGCTGCTTGAAGTCGACGGTTCAGCTCGTAGGCATACAGAACCGTGCAAAGCTTGGACGTGGCGTAGCGCTTGCCGCCGGAGATCGGTTTGCCTCGCTTGCCCTGGTTGGCCAGCGCGACCGCGTCGGGTGGTGCCGCGGCGCCGACCATCTTGCCGTCCATGGTGGCGGGATCATGCGTGCCGCTCGCGGTGAAGACGATCCGTCCGCCGCTTTCGATGTCGTCCAAGAGAAGGCTGAAAAGGAGGAAGTTGCCCAGGCAGTTGGTGGCGAAGGTTTGTTCGTAACCGTCGGCGCTGAATGAGACGTCGCCGAGGAACTGCGCGCCAGCGTTGAGCATCATCACCCGGAGTGGTGCCACGACGCCGTCGGCGATCATACGCTTGAACCCTGCCGCCGCAGTCCGCACGGACGCGAGGGACGACACATCGAGCAGCAAGGCCTGGGCGTTCACGCCGGTGGTGCGGCGCAGTTCGCCCGCCGCGGCTTCGACCTCGCTCAGCTTCCTGCCGCCGAGGACCAGATCGTACCCGCCTTGGGCCGCGATCCTCTGCACGCTTGCGAGGCCGAGACCTTTGTGGCCTCCCGTGATGAACACTGTCGGCATGCTGCATCTCCATCCTTGTTGACAGCGTCAACGTGGGACGCGTTGTTGACAATGTCAACAGGCTTCGTCGCGGCCGCATCCCGGCCGAGGCCGGAGCTTGCGACTGGGCAGCTTGCCGGCTCGGTTACGGCTGCCGAAGCGGGCTCCCCAAGGTCGTTCAGGGCATCGGCGAGAGCGGGCAGGCAGGCAGCCTCGAACCTGTTTGCTTTGCGACCCGACCTAATGGCGCCGGTCCACCGAATGACGTTCCGAAAAGCCGAACGGCAGGGTGAAAAGCCTTTCGGTGGCATGGTCGCACGCGACCGATCCACACCTTCAAACGCGCAGGCGAAGCAGATCAGATTCGGGATGACGCCTCTGCGCTGTGCGACCGGCATCCGCCTTACGCGTAGGCGAAGTAAAAGGCTGGCGCGCCCGAAGAGATTCGAACTCCTGACCCCCAGATTCGTAGTCTGGTGCTCTATCCAGCTGAGCTACGGGCGCCTAGCGAAGCGAAACGCGACGTTCGCCTCCTCGCGACATCGCCGCGGACCAGTTGTGTAGCGGCTAGCCCCACGCGTTTCAAGGCCTTCGTTCCCGCACCTGCGCGGCACGCCGGGCCAGCGGTCGGCTCGCGATTTCCCGATTGCATCGCGCAGCGCGATGCGGCATAAACCGGCTCCGGCGGAGACGCCGTCGATGGATGCGGGTGTAGCTCAGTGGTAGAGCACAACCTTGCCAAGGTTGGGGTCGAGGGTTCGAATCCCTTCGCCCGC
>CAXTQM010000209.1:0-5262 GCA_964246205.1 uncultured Beijerinckiaceae bacterium
TCGGCCGCGGGCGAAGGCGACCAGGCCGGTCTTGTCCGAGACGGAGAGCAGCGCGCGCTGACCGCGGCCGGCCTGAGCGTAACCGAGGTGTCGGATTTCACCGGCTTCCCCGAGATGATGGACGGTCGGGTCAAGACGCTGCACCCCAAGGTGCACGGGGCCCTGCTGGCCATCCGCGAAAACCCCGAGCACGAGGCGGCGATGCTGGCGCACTCGATCCTGGCCATCGACCTGCTGGTGGTCAACCTCTACCCGTTCGAGGCGACGGTGGCGTCGGGCGCCGCCGACGACGCGGCGATCGAGAACATCGACGTCGGCGGCCCGGCGATGATCCGCGGCGCCGCCAAGAACCACGGCGACGTTGCCGTGGTGGTCGATCCCGCCGATTACCCTTCGATCCTCGAAGCGCTGGCCCAAGGCGGCACCGACCTGCACACCCGGCGCCGGCTGGCCCAGAAGGCCTTCGCCCGCACCGCGGTCTACGATGCGGCGATCTCGAACTGGATGGCCGAGGCGCTCGGCGACCCTGCCCCCAAGTGGCGGGCGTTCGGCGGCACGCTGCTGCAGCCATTGCGCTACGGAGAGAATCCGCATCAGCCGGGCGCCTTCTACGCCACGGGCGACCGCCCCGGTGTCGCCACGGCGCGGCAGGTGCAGGGCAAGGCGTTGTCCTACAACAACGTCGCCGACGCCGATGGCGCCATCGAAATGGTGGCCGAGTTCCGCGAGCGACCGGCGGTAGCGATCATCAAGCACGCCAACCCTTGCGGCGTGGCGCAGGGTGCGAGTCCGCTGGAGGCCTACCGGCTGGCGCTGCGCTGCGATCCGGTGTCGGCGTTCGGCGGCATCGTCGCGGTGAACTGCCGGCTTGACGCCGCGGCCGCAACCGCCATCGTCGAGATGTTCACCGAGGTGATCGTCGCGCCGGAAGCCGACGACGAGGCCCTGGCGATCATCGCCGCCAGGAAGAACCTGCGGCTGCTGCTCACCGGGCGCCTGCCTGATCCGCGCGGCACGGGCACCACCTTCAAGCCGGTCGCCGGCGGCTTCCTGGTGCAGGAGCGAGACCACGCCGTGGTCGCCGACATGGAGCTGAAGGTGGTCACCAAGCGCGCGCCCAGCGAGGCCGAACTGGCCGACCTGCGCTTCGCCTTCGCGGTCGCCAAGCACGTCAAGTCCAACGCGATCGTTTACGCGCGGGACGGCGCCACGGTGGGCATCGGCGCCGGGCAGATGAGCCGGGTCGACGCCTCGCGCATGGCGGCGTGGAAGGCGCGCGAAGCCTCGATCGTCGCCGGCGAGACCGAGAGCTTCGCGGTGGGCTCGGTGGTGGCGTCCGACGCCTTCTTCCCCTTCGCCGACGGCCTGCTCGCCGCCGCGGAGGCCGGCGCCACCGCGGTGATCCAGCCCGGCGGCTCGATGCGAGACGACCTCGTGATCACGGCCGCCGACGATGCCGGCCTAGCCATGGTGCTGACCGGCGTGAGGCATTTCCGCCACTAGCGGATCGAAAGCCGCGTAATCATTTAACCAAGGCGTGGATTTCCACGCACTGGCACACCCCAGTCATGTTTCGTTCGGTTTCGCCTGCCTAAAGTCTCTTCACGGACGCAGACGACCCCCCATCCAAGCGTCCGGGAGATGTTAAAAAATGCTCGTCAGCGAGAAAGACGCCATCGAAGGCGCCCGCGTCCTCTACAACATCGGTAAGATCCGCGCGGCCACCGGTTGGCACGCCGTCGGCCGCACGCCCGTTTCCGACAATTGGCGCGAGCGCGTCCTGCAGGACCTGATCCGCCGCGCCGAGGACGTCGATGCCGACGCCATCATCGGCGTCGACTACAAGGTCGAGCCTGTCGAAGGCTTCGACGACAGTGGTGTCGAGCTCGAGCGCATTTGCGCCACCGGCATCGCCGTGCGCCTCGCCCAAGCGGCCTGAACCTCTTTTCGAGAGCACCACCTACAGCCGAGGCCTCGCGCCTCGGCTTCTTATTGCGCCGTGGATTGCTGAGCTGGACTCAACAGTAGAAGACAACGTCGCTACCAAAAGCGCCTCATGGACGAGTTCGTATCGGCGGCGGGCGCCAACCGCCAGTTCTTCACTTTTTACGCGGCGTTCGAGACGGCCACAGCTACGTCTTCACGAGCCATGGACGCCCGGTCGCCAGCCTTGTCCCTATCAGCCAGTCGGAAAGCGTGACAGCGCATGCGCGTGCGACGCTGCTGTCGCGTCTTGAAGCCCGGCCCTTGGTCGAAGTCGAACGTTGGACACGTGACGAGCTCTACGAGCCGTGAAGGTCGCGCTTGTCCAATGTCCTCGCATACGCGGAGGGCATCAACATCGAGAAGCGCGACATCGCATTGTATCTCTTACGCAACCCTGAGCCAGCGCCGCCCATGACCGTCCGCTCGACGATGCGGCGCTCACCCGCCGCGACCATCGCGGCGACGGCACCGGCCTCGGCGCAGGTGCCGACGGGATAGGATGCGTTCTCGACGTTGCAGCCGGCGAAGACGCGGCCCGACACCGTGCGCAGCGCGGCGCCGACCGCAAAGCGCGAACAGGGCGCATGGGCGTTGGCGCGGGTCGCCGCTCATCGCGGGCGCCGCCGAAGCTGGTCAAGCCGGGGCTGATTGCCTAGAAGGGCCGCCTCCCGCGCCGCCCCGACGGCGCCCTCGCCGCGGATATCCATGAAGTTCTCGCTCAGCTGGCTGAAGGATCACCTTGAGACCCAGGCCGATCCGACGACGGTCGCCGACACCCTGACGCGGATCGGCCTCGAGGTCGAGCACATCCACGATCCCGCCGCCGCGCTCGCCGGCTTCGTCGTCGCCGCCGTCACCGCGGCCGAGCCTCACCCCAACGCCGATCGCCTGCGCGTCTGCACGGTGGATGCCGGCGGCGCGCCGGTGCAGGTGGTGTGCGGCGCGCCCAACGCCCGCGCCGGCATGAAGTCGGTCTTCTCGCCCGTCGGCACCTGGATCCCAGGCAAGAAGACCGTGCTGGGCGCCGGCAACATCCGTGGGGTCGACTCCTTCGGAATGCTGTGCTCCGCCGCCGAGCTGGAGCTGTCGGACGACCACGACGGCATCCTCGACCTGGCCGCCGACGCGCCGGTGGGCACGGCCTACGCCACATGGGCCGGGCTCGACGATCCCGTGTTCGACGTCGCCCTGACGCCGAACCGGCCCGACGCCATGGGCGTCGCCGGCATCGCGCGCGATCTCGCCGCCGCCGGTCTCGGTACGGTCAAGCCTCGGCCCGATCCGGCGTTCGAGATCGGCGCGCCCTGCCCCGTCGCGGTGCGGCTCGACCTGCCCAACCTCGCTATGGCGCCGGCCTTCGCGTTGCGCCGGGTTTCCGGCGTCGCCAACGGCGACAGCCCGGCCTGGCTGCAGGCGCGGCTGCGCGCGATCGGCCTACGCCCGATCAATGCGCTGGTCGACGTCACCAATCTCATGACCTTCGACCAGGCGCGCCCGCTCCACGTCTTCGACGCCGCCAAGGTGAAAGGCGGCCTCGTCGTGCGCCTCGCCCGCGCCGGCGAAAGCCTTGAGGCGCTGGATGGCAAGACCTACGCGCTCGACGACGCCATGGTGGTCATCGCCGACGACAGCGGCCCCGTGTCCGTCGCCGGCATCATGGGCGGCGCGGCGACGGGCTGCGACCATGCCACGACCGACGTACTGATTGAATCCGCATTGTGGCACCCGGCCAACATCGCCGCGACCGGCCGCAAGCTCGGCATCAACTCCGACGCGCGCTACCGCTTCGAGCGCGGCATCGACCCCGCCGGCACCCTGCCCGGCCTAGAGCGCGCCACGGCGATGGTGCTCGCCCATTGCGGTGGCACCGCTTCCGCCGTCACGCTGGCCGGCGCCGTGCCGGAGCCTGACGTCCGCATCGCCTTCCCCGAAAGCGAGGTGGCGCGCCTCACGGGCCTCGACCTGCCGCCGGCGGAGATCGCCAAGACCCTCGAAGCCCTCGGCTTCGAGCTGGCGCGGGACGCGGGCGACGCGGCCACCCTGTTCGTGCGCGTGCCGTCGTTCCGCCCCGACGTGACCGGCACCGCCGACCTCGTCGAGGAGGTGGTACGCATCGCCGGCGTCGACCGCGTCGAGGCCCGGCCGCTGTCGCCGCTCGGCGAGGGGGTCGCGCGCACCATCCTGACGCCGCTGCAACGCCGCACCCGGCAGTCCAAGCGCAGGACGGCCGGCGCTGCCGCTGGCCAAGCCGATTGCCTCCGACCTCTCCGACATGCGGCCGAGCCTGCGGCCCGGCCTCGTCGCCGCCGCCGGCCGCAACGCCGCGCGCGGCCACGGCGACATTGCGTTGTTCGAGGTGGGCCAGATCTTCCTCGGATTGGGAGAGCGCGACCAGCGGGTCGCCGCCGCCGCCATCCGCACCGGCACAGCGAGCCGGAGCGGACCCGGCCGGCACTGGTCGGGCGCGGCTCCGGCAGCCGACGTGTTCGACGCCAAGGCCGACGCCATGGCCCTGCTGGCGGCGCTCGGCGTGCCCACCGGCGGCCTTCAGGTCGTGGCCGGTGCCGGTGCCGCGTTCCATCCTGGCCGCTCCCTGACGCTGCGCTTCGGACCCAAGAGCGTGATCGCGCAGGTTGGCGAACTGCACCCGCGCGTGCTGGCGGCGATGGACGTCGCGGGGCCGGTCGTCGGCTTCGAGATGATCCTCGACGACATACCTGCGCCGAAATCGAAGGCCACCAAGGCCAAGTCCCGCCTCGACCTGCCCGACTTCATGCCGCTGACCCGCGACTTCGCCTTCATCGTCGACGCCGGCGTCGAGGCCGGCGACATCGTCAAGGCGGCGCAGGGCGCCGACAGGACGATGGTCTGCGACGTCGCCGTGTTCGACGTCTATGCCGGCCAAGGCGTGCCGAAGGGCAAGAAGTCCATTGCCGTGGCGGCGACGCTGCAGCCGCAGGGCAAGACGCCGACGGACGCCGAGATCGAGGGTATCGCGGCGAAGATCGTCGCCGATGTCGGCCGCAAGACCGGCGCGGTTCTGAGAGGATGATGAAGTGGCTCACCTGACCTCGCGACCCGCGCTCGCCCGCCTGCTGGGCGCCGCCCTGATCGGGCTCGCCTCGATGGCCGCGGCGCAGGCCCAGGCGACGATCGGCGATTGCGAAAAGATTTCCGCGGCGGATGCCTACAACCAGTGCCTCGCCAAGTTCGGTCCGCCGTCGAAGGCGGGCAATCTCGAGCCGGAGCGGCCGGGCGACGTCAAGGGGAGCAGCG
>CAXTQM010000210.1:0-5214 GCA_964246205.1 uncultured Beijerinckiaceae bacterium
ATTATCGCCTGGGCGTAGTCGCCCGGCCGCGCCGCCGGGGTTCGCGCCGCGGCATGGACGCGGATCGCCGGGCGGCAGTCGCGGATCGGCGTGGCGATGGCGTGCAGGCGCACGACGACGCGCTCGACGTTGCCGTCGACCACCACGGTCGGCCGCTCGAAGGCAATCGCGGCGATCGCCGCCGCGGTGTAGGCGCCTATGCCGGGCAGGCCGCGCAGGTCTGCCTCGGTGTCGGGAAATCTTCCGCCCGCCGCCGCCACCAGCCCGGCGCAGGCATGCAGGTTTCTCGCGCGGGAATAATAGCCGAGGCCAGCCCAGCGCTTCATGACTTCCTCGATCGGCGCCGCGGCGAGGTCTTCGACGCGGGGCCACAGCGCCAGGAAGGTGGCAAAATAGCCTTTGACCGCCGCCACGGTGGTCTGCTGCAGCATCACCTCGGAAAGCCACACGGCGTAGGGGTCGGCGCGCGTGCCCGGCGCGGCGCGCCAGGGCAGGTCGCGGCGGTGGCGGTCGTACCAGGCGAGCAGGCGCGTGGAATCGGGTTCCGGCGCCGCCTTAGCCCTGCTACGCTCACCTGCCATGCAGCCCCTTTCGCTCAAACGCCGCCGTCCCTGGTCGCAACCGCTCGCCGACCTCGTCGGGGGCGTGATCGATCCCGTATTCGCCAAGCAGGGCTTCTCCGAATCCGATCTCATTCTGCACTGGGACGACATCGTCGGCGAGCGCCTTGGGGCGGGGTCGCGCCCGATCAAGCTGCAATGGCCGCCGCGTCCGCCCGGACGCCACCCCGTTGCCGAGCCGCAGCCGGCGACGCTGGTGATCCGCGTCGAGAGCTGGTTGGCGCTGGACATGCAGCATGGCGCCGACCAGGTGCTGGCCCGCGTCAACGCGCATCTTGGCTGGCGCTGCATCGGCAAGCTTTCGTTCCGCCAGGGTCCGATCGAGCGCGCGGAGAGCCGCGCCGACCGCCGCTGCCGGCCCAGCGAAGCCGAGCTGGCCGCTGCGGCCGTGCCGGGCATCGAGGACGACGCCTTGCGCGACGCGCTGGCCCGGCTCGGTGCTCACGTAGCTCGCTGAGGCTATCGTCACAGCGCCGCGGACATGCGCGCGACCACGGCCACCAAGTTCGGCACGGCTTCCGTATCCGGCCCGGCTCGGCACGCTAGCTCAAGCACTGCCAAGCATGACGGCGGCCACCAAGCTGCGAAGCGTGATCATGCCGCCTGTTCACGGTCGTCCGCCGGCATCCGGACGAAGCCCATCGCCGCGCGCAGCACCTCCAGTCCGGCGCCGCGCTTGACGCCTTCCACCGAAAGATGCCGGCGGAAGGCGCGGGCGCCAGGCCAGCCGTTGAAGAGACCCAGCACGTGGCGGGTCATCGGGTGCAGCGGCACGCCGGCGGCGAGCTGCGCCTCGACGTAGGGCATGTAGGCCTCCAACGCCTCGAAACGGGTGAGCGGCGTGCGCGTCTCGCCGAAGATGCGGGCATCGACCTCGAGCAGCATCGCCGGCTCGCCGTAGGCGGCGCGCCCGACCATGACGCCGTCGACCCGGCCGCGCACGGCCGCGATCGCCGCCCAGCCGGCGAGGCCGCCGTTCAGCGCCACCGGGACATCGGGCAGCCGGCGCTTCAGCGCGAAGACCTGCTCGTAGTCGAGCGGCGGCACGTCGCGGTTTTCCCGCGGTGAGAGCCCTTTCAGCCAGGCCTTGCGGGCGTGGACGATCAGCGCGTCGGCACCGGCGGCGAGCACGGCGTCGACCAGCGCGTCCAGCGCCTCCGGCCCCTGCTCGTCGACGCCGAGGCGGCACTTTACCGTAACCGGCACGGCGACGGCGGCCTTCATCGCCGCGACGCAATCCCCGACCAGCGCGGGCTGGCGCATCAGGCAGGCGCCGAACGCGCCGTTCTGCACGCGATCCGACGGGCAGCCGACGTTGAGGTTGATCTCGGCGTAGCCGCGCTCGGCACAGACCCGGGCCGCCTTTGCAAGGTCGATCGGGTCGCTGCCGCCGAGCTGCACCGCAACGGGGTGCTCGGCGGTATCGAAGCCGAGCAGCCGCTCGCTGTCGCCGTGCAGAATCGCCGCCGCCGTCACCATCTCGGTATAGAGGCGCGCGCGCCGTGTCAGCCCGCGGTGGAAGGCGCGACAATGCTGGTCGGTCCATTCCATCATCGGCGCCACGCTGAACGCGAAGCCTGGAAGCTGAACTCGGTTTCGACGGCCTCGATCCGTCTCCTTCTCCTGATCCTCGATCATGGGTTCCTTCTCGTGCGCAGGGCGACGACGTCGGCCTCGAAGATCGCGATCGGCGCTCGGAGGTGCCTGGAGCGAGTCGCAGCGCTTGAGGCCGGTGCGACACGCCAGTGCACAAGACGCTCCTATCATGTTTGGCGCGTCATCCGCCGGCGACCTCGCTCCGCACTCATCGGCAAGTCGGGTCCGCTGTCGATGCCGATCCTGTGTTCGGCGTCGCGTCAGGACTTTGCCTCAGGGTAATGTCCGTCGTGACGTGACAGGAAGCGATCAGCCTCGCACGACACGAGGCTTCACCCGATCTCGTGATTGCAAAAATGCAACTCGCTACCGCAAATGGCAACAGTCCGCGAGCGATTGGCAAAATTGCGTTCTCTCGCCTCAAAGAACCGGTTCAAGGTGTTGCGGCGCCGGTGGCGTCGAAGCGATCGCCGAATTGACTTGAGCCTTTCCGCCATGAGCCATTCGATCACCTATCAACCTGCATTGGATGGTCTCCGCGCCGTTGCTGTCGCCATGGTCGTCGTGTTCCATGCCAACACGAACCTGCTTCCCGGCGGTTGGATCGGCGTCGATGTCTTCTTTGTCCTGAGTGGATATCTCATCACGTCCACGCTCGGCCGCGAGCAGGATCGCAGTGGAAAAATCTCGCTGCCGCGCTTCTACATGCGCCGCACCCTGCGTCTTCTGCCGGCCTTCTGGTGCTTGCTGGCCTTCGTCATGCTGACGCCGCTGTTTCGCGTTCCCAAGCAGGATATCGCGTCGGCCGTCCTCTTCGCCGGCACCTACATGATCAACTGGGCACGTGCGTTCCACACCTTGCCCGAAGATCTCCTAGGTCACACCTGGTCCTTGGCCGTGGAGGAGCAATTCTATCTGGTCTGGCCGGCGCTCTTCATCCTGATCCGCCGTCGGACGCCGATCCGGTGGATCGCTGCCGGTATCGTCGCGGTGCTCGCGTGGCGAGTCTCGCTCTACTTGACGGGAGCGAATTTCTACCGCGCCTATCTCGGTTTCGACACGCGCGCCGACGCGCTGCTGCTGGGATGTCTGCTGGCTTTTCTGCCTTCGACGTCGAGGCTCGCGGCCTGGGCCTCGAAGAGCTGGCCGGTTCCGTTGGCCGCCATCGCGTTCATCGCCCTCAGGTGCTATGCATGCGGCTGGTTCGTCCAGACCATCGGCTTCACGGTCACGGCCCTGCTGGCCGCGTGGCTGATCATCGGCATCCGGACGCAGGATCGGCTGCGCGAGGTGCTTTCCAAGCCCGCGCTCGTTTATACGGGAAAGATCAGTTACGGCATCTACCTGTGGCACTGGCCGTTGATGCTCCTTTTAAGGGAGCCGTTCGGGATGGTGGGCGTCGTTGCCGCTGCCGCACTCTCCTACGCCCTCGCCTCGGTGTCGTACGAGACCATCGAGCGTCAGTGCCTTTCCATCCGCGTCTGGCCCGAGCGGCTCTCGGGCGCAGGCGCTCTGTCGACCTCCGGCATCATGGCAGCCAGCGCTTAGCGCCCAATTCGCGACTCATTAGAAGACCGAGAGCCTGCCGAGCCGAAGGCGTTTCTGAGGCACCGCCGCCGGCTCGTCGAACAGCTGGGCGAAGCGTCGAACGAAAAGGTCGGCCAGCGTCGCGGCGAGGCCGGTCAGGAACATCGACCCGAGCTGGGCGACGGGTCCGTCGGTCTCGGCCTCCACCTCGTAGCTCAGGCGGCAGCCGGCCGGTCGTTCCGTCAGCGTGATGGCAGCCGTGCCCCTGGCGGTCCCGGCCAGGCCGCCTCGCCCGCGCCCGCTCAGGACCAGGCGGCTGGGTTCTTCGAAATCGCTGATCGCGACGGTGCCATCGACGGCTACGCGGACCGGCCCGAAGCGGACCGATGCTGTCACGGAATAGCTCGTGGCGCTGTCCCGGACCACGTCGCGGCAGCCGGGGACGCAGAGAGCGACACGATCGGCGTCGTGGAGCGCGGCCCAGACGGCCTCGCGCTCCGCGTTGACGGCGATGGATCCTCGTGTCGTCACGATCATAGAGCCGAGCTCCTCGCGACCCCCAGCCTCGGCAATTGGTCACGATTTCCACCGCGCTGGAAGCGCAAACGCCCTTCCTCGATATTCTTTACGCCGGAAATCTCCTAAAGGGAGGCGATGGCAACGGGCGCGACGGCGATGGACAAGATCACAGTCGAGGGCTGCGCCTTGCGTTGCCTGGTCGAGGGCAAGGCCGACCGTCCCGCCCTTGTGCTTTCGCATATGCTCGGCACCGACCTAACTCTTTGGGACGGCATCGCGCCCGAGCTCGTTCGGCAGTTTCGCGTGGTACGCCTCGACGCGCGCGGGCACGGCGGCAGCGCGCTCGGCGAAGCCGCGGTGACGGTGGAGCGGCTCGGCCGCGACGTCGTCGCCGTGCTCGACGCGCTCGGGATCGAGCGGGCGCATTTCTGCGGCGTCTCCATGGGTGGTGCCGTCGGGTTGTGGCTCCTGGCGCATGCCCCGGCCCGCATTGAGCGCGCGGTGATCGCCGACAGCGCGGCCAAGCTCGGAACGCCGGCCATGTGGAACGAGCGCATCGCCGCTGCACTCGCCGCCGGCATCGATCCCGAAGCCACGATCGAGCGCTGGTTCAGCCCGGGCTTCACGGTGCGCGCGCCCGAAAAGGTCGAGGCGGCGCGCGCGTTGCTGCGCGAAACCTCGCCCGAGGGCTACGCCGCCTCCTGCGGGGCGCTGCGCGACCTGGACCTGCGCGAGGCGGTGCGGGCCATCTCCCATCCGGTCCTGGTCGTGCACGGGCGCGACGATCCCAGCGTGTCGGCGGAGGACATTACCCACCTCGTCGAAGCCATCGACGGCGCCGCGCTGGTCGAGTTCGACGCCCGGCACTGCTCCCTGGTGGAGGTCGAGGCGGAGTTCACGGCGGCGGTGCTGAAGTTCCTGACCGCCACGACGGCGTCGCGCCGCGCCGCCG